>VBAU01000144.1 GCA_005883855.1 Bacteroidota bacterium | reverse complement strand
CAGATAAAATAAGGAACCGGGCTCTATTCGTGCAGCTCCGGTTCCCTTGACACCGTCCTATTGTATGCCAAATTGAAGTTGTAAACTACTTTGCTTGTCGCGGCAACTCAGGATACCAAGTTGATATAATTCGTGCGGAAGCATTTTGCGGTCTTTAATTGTTTAATGGTTAAGGGTCTCTTGTTTATTCGAAACTAATTTTACGTATCCTGTTGTTATGATCGTCCGCTATATAAACATTGCCCTGCTTGTCAACGGCTAACCCTACGGGGTCGTTAAATTGGGCTAAACTCGCTTCGCCGTCTTTGTAACCGGCGATGCTGCCAGCAAGGGTCGATACCGCACCTTGCGGTGTTATTTTGCGTATACGATTATCATCTGAGGCGTAAATATTTCCTTGTTCATCGATGGTGAGATCGTTGATGGTCGAAAACAGCGCCTCGCCAGGTTCTCCATCTTTGTATCCCATCACAGAGTGATTGCCGGAAAATGTGGACACGACGCCGTCGGGTGTTATCTTCCGTATGCAATTTTGATCTCCTACGAATAAATTTCCCTGTCTATCAATAACAAGTCCTGATGGATTGTCAAACTCTGCAGAGTCGGCCAAACCGTTTACAAATCCCGTTTTACCATTGCCAGCAAAAGTTCTGACTTCTCCTTCAACGGTCACTTTGCGAACTCGCCGATTTCTCCAATCTAATACATAGATATTTCCTTCTGCATCGACGGCGATTCCAGAACATTCGTTGCCAAATTCTGCTGAATCGACGTGAGCATCCTTGAATCCATTTGTTCCATTTCCTGCGACGACGGATACATAAGCCGCAGTCGACACTTTCCGTACTCTTGGGTCTTTTACATCGAGCGTGTATAGGTTGTCCATTGCATCCAGGGCGAGATAGCTGGGAAAGGCAAATCCTGCGATAGCATGATTGCCGCTGGTCGTGTCTTCAAAACCAACGCCCGCAAAAGTGGACACTTGTCCCTGGGCTATTTTTCGAATGCGATGGTTAATCGCATCGGCTACATATATGGTCCCGTCTGAAGCAACAACTACATCCAGGGGAGCTCTGAACGACGCGGATGAATTCGGCCCGTCGTTGAATCCAGCAATTCCATTCCCCGAGAAAGTGGTTACTATCCATCTTTTTTGTTTGGGTGGGGTAACCGTCGATGTTGATTTTTTACAGCTGACGCCGCCAATTGTCAACAACAAAAGGGATAGCACAATGCTGGCTTTCATTTATTTTCTATTTTAAGGCTACGACGTGCATTGATGTTTTCCTCGGCACTGCCGTTGCCCGGCTTCTTGGGCACTTCTCCAAACGTGTCTCTTATCCCTTCCTTCAATGCTGATGAGAAAAGAGAAGCATATGTCTGATCTTTTTTGAACAGGTGCACAATCAAAAATATTATCATCATAGACCCCATGCGCAAAACTTAATTTTCTGATTTTACATCGAGTTCTGAGGAATATTCAGGAGAGCCATCCCGCTAAGGGCGGGAGGCCTTTCCTGTAAGTCACTCGGCAAATGATTTGTTCTTGATTTTTTGAAGCACTTCGAATTGTCCAAACTCGTTGGCCGCAACTATCAACGAATAAGTTTTAGAAACTACAGTGACAAAGTAGCGTGTAGGTGCGCCTGTTTCTCTAAACTCATACACTGTCTGAATTAGTCCTGAACTAATTCTCTCGTTAATCAATTCTTTGGTTGATTCAGGCAACATATTTCTGGGCACGCTTTTTCCAAACCCTAGTATGTCGCCATTGTCGAAGTAATACACGTCTTTTGTGGTTCCCTTGTCAATGAACGTGGCTACATAGATACCCTCGACATTTTTCCAGGAAACATTTACTGAAGAGCCAAATTCCTTTTTGAATTTCGCTTCAATAAACGGATCGACTTTGTCGCCATTTGGAGTTTTCGCAAAGACGCTTAGTGTTACTGCCATCAGCAACAGAAAAATTACATTTTTTTTCATCTGATAAAATTTAAGGTTAATGGTTATTGTTTGCTTTTTCAAGAGCACTTCTTTTTTATTTCTTCACAGTGCTTCGGATCTATTCTTCTTATTTTCGAGATGCAAGGTAGAAACATTAATTGCCGGTGAGTATCATGTTTTTTCTAACGGCCGTGTTCTTTTTCCCATCGTCGAAAAAATGTTAAGCACCTTAACAAATAGCTTCATCACGAAAGATCTAACCAGCAGTTGCCGGGTCAATCACGTGTTTGATTTCCTCGATGGAATTCACAGGAAAGTTTCCGCATTTGCCATGTTCGCGGATGTCGGCCTTGTTCTCTGCAATATGGATACAATATATCTTGTCCTCGGTGACAAAAGACTGAACCCAGGAGTACGCTTTACCCATAGCAGTTACCACATCCACGGAAGTTTTTGATATGGCTTGTAATTCTTCAATCGTCATGTTACCTGCGCCCGGAAGTTTTCGTTCAATAATAAACCTTTTCATTGCTTTTTTTTTATGGTGCAAAGTTGTTATCGAAAGCTCTCACGAACCTGGGGATTATTACCCAATTAAGCAGGACTCTTCCCTATTTTAGAATACCAAGCCGGGTAGCTTCTGTCACTGCCCGTGATCGCGAGTTAACATCGAGCTTAAAAAGAATCGACGATATATGATGGTCTACGGTCTTAGGGGAGATAAATAACGCTTCAGCGATCTCTTTGTTTTGTATACCCGTTTTCAATAACTGGAGAACCTCCAATTCACGGTTTGTCAGTTGAGCCGGATTGAACTTTGTACTGGCCCTGAGTCCTCGTGGAATTTTCTTGATGCCGGTAGAGCGCATTTGCAATTTAAATTTTTCACTTATCGCGCTTGCTCCCAAATGTTGCATTACTGAAAGCGCTTTTCTTTTGTCGGTGTCATTGCCGTCAAACAGAGCGAGTGCTTGTTCATAGGGACAATCCAACTGCTCCCAGGACATCGCTTCCGCTGGCGCGTTGATGTCTTTACAGCTCTTGAAGGTTTCATCGACAATTGCATTTTGCCTTCCCAGTTTCCTTAACCAAAAAATGAATCTGCTTTTTCTGGAGAATTTTCTCGCTTGTATAAAACTGTTAATCGTTGTATCAAGAATTTCTTCTTCCACGTGTCGTTTTCCCGTTATCCATTCATATTCCAGCAATGCAGATAACACCGGGACAATTCTTTGAAGTTCTGTGGTCCTGAATGCCATCGCTTTGGCATCCAGCAATAAGCTGATTGCGTCCAGGTCACCCCTCCTCATGTGAATGCTCGCAACGACAACAAGAGCACCAATTTTTATGACAGGGAGTAACCCGTCTTCTTCTAAAAGGCTATTCGCAATAGTGAACGCTTCGTCCCAATTTCCCGTTTCAAGGTTCAGTCTGGCTTTCCAGCTCAGCATGTAGAATTTCAAACAATCCAGATCTCTTTCCTCGCAATAATTTATTCCTTCTTCGAGCTTTTTTTTGGCGAGCGCATAATTCTTTAACGTCGCGGCGTTGCTTCCCATGCTTGCGTAGGCACGCCCCACATGTTCGTCATAAGAATTTTTCAGCGACAAGGCAAGGCTTTGTTCCAATAAAGCGACGCCTTTTTCGGTACTAGCTTGATCTAGCATTAAGGAAGAACCCATGCTGTTCATCGCATGAGCAAGCGTTTCCTCATCATCGACCTCTGCGGCAATCTCGATGGCTTTCTCTGCCCAGTAGAGGCACTCCGTTGTACAGTCGGATAGCATTTTCAACTGCGCCATGTTACTAAACGCCATCGCCTTGGCCTTTGATGAAGGTTGGTTTCGCAATACTTCAACGGCTTGCTCCGCGAAACTTTCTGACTGGTGATGGTTTCCTTCAAACCACCAAAGTCTTGACAAAAAGCGGAGACTGTTGCCGATCTGCTCAGTTTGATTTTTCTCCTGCCAAATTCTTAACGCCTTAGCCTGGTATGTGATCGCTTCTCTTATCTGGTTGGTGAGATAACATTCGTAAGCGTAGTCTTCATAAAATTTAACTAACTGATTTGTATCCCAGCCTTCAGAATATTCAATGGCGGTAAGAAAAAGTTTCGAGGCTTCGATGTGCGAGCCGACGCAGGCCGCTTGTTTTGCCGCAAGGGGAGCATATTTAGCTACCAGGTCGTTTTCATTTGCATTTTTGGCGTAGTGCACAATCTTTTCAATTTCCCCCGCTTCTTCAAACGACTCTAAAAAGAGCTCAAGTAAATTCCTATTTAAAGCAATTCGCCTGAAAGGCGAGAGAGCCTCTTCAATCGTTCGCCTGTATAATTCGTGTTTAAAAAAAATCTTCTTGTTTTTGATCATCAGGATCCTCACCGCAATGCAATTTCCAATCATCTCCTGCCAGGAGTGATCGATTTTGTACAACCGGTCGATTTCCAATCCCTGGGGAATTACAGATAATTGCTGCCACACGTTTTTCGTTTCTTCGCTAAGCCGAT
>VBAU01000143.1:4505-5018 GCA_005883855.1 Bacteroidota bacterium | reverse complement strand
TTCAACTACCGGTTTAAGAAAGCTTGCTCCAATAAACCCCGTAGGACTTCTCGAACAAAAAACAGATAAGAGTGATGTAAAAAGAAGTATTGGAAATATACAGTTAGATTACAAAGTACATTTCTTTCCAGACCTTCACGTTAATGTAAATCTCGGATATGACGTATCTCAAGGAGAAGGTACAATTTATATCCCTGACAGTGCAGCCTCAAGTTACAAGCGTTCGCCTGATGCAAAGCACGGGGGAGTGAATAATAAATACTTGCAAAAGAAGACAAATACAATTCTCGATTTTTATTTAAATTATGCGAAGGATATTAAATCGATAAGCAGCCGCATAGATGCAACAGCCGGTTATTCTTACCAGAAATTCCTGACCAATAATGTTTATGCCGATAAAGATCCCGCAGGACCTCTCTACGAAAATCCTGTTGGTAATACTTTGGATACAGTTCCTAATGGCGGTCAGCGGTGGAAACCTTACAGCGATTATGGGTCCGATGGTTATTTTAT
>VBAU01000143.1:0-4472 GCA_005883855.1 Bacteroidota bacterium | reverse complement strand
ATTTCCTAGCAATCCCTTTGATAAACTCGAGAAAATATTGATCTCCTTCTTTGGTCGTTTGAACTATACATTCAAAGGAAAATACCTTCTCACGGGTACCATTCGCAGGGACGCTTCTACAAGTTTTTCTGAGAAAAACTGGGTTGGTTGGTTTCCTTCAGGCGCGTTTGCATGGCGGATGAAAGAAGAAGATTTTCTCAAGAATTCGCATACGTTGAGTGATTTAAAATTGCGGTTGGGATATGGTGTAACAGGTCAACAAGATGGCATTGGTAATTATGATTACCTGGCAAGGTACTCAGCCGCAAATGCGCAGGCACAATACCAATTCGGCAATACGTTTTATACGGCGTACAGACCTGCGCCCTACAATAATAATTTAAAATGGGAACAAACAGCGACGTCCAACATTGGTATTGATTACGGATTTTTGAACAACCGTATTAGTGGTTCTGTTGATTTTTACGTAAAGAAAACAACAGATCTTCTCAGTGTGATTGACCAGCCAGCAGGCACCAATTTTGGAAACAAGGTTATTGCCAACATCGGAAGTATGGAAAACCGCGGTGTTGAGTTCACTGTTAATCTGCAGCCTGTAAGGAATAAAACTACTACTTGGGATTTCGGGTTCAATATCACGTATAATAAGAATAAGATTACCAAGCTCACCTTTGTCAACGACCCAACCCTTCCAGGAAATATGGTCGGAGGCATTGCCGGCGGCGTTGGAAGTACGATCCAGATACATTCTGTGGGTTATCCCAAAAGTTCCTTTTATGTGTATCAGCAGATCTACGATAAAAGTGGAAAGCCCATTGAAGGTTTATTTGAGGATAGAAACCGTGACGGTTTAATTAATAACAATGACTTATATCGTTTCAAATCTCCAGATCCGAAAGAGTTCCTCGGAGCATATTCAAATCTGAACTGGAAGAAATGGAGCGCAGGATTTTCATTGAGAGCAAACATCGGAAATTACATGTACAATAACAGGTTTTCCAATACAGGTGTACAAAGAAATATTATTGACCCGCTTGGATTTTTGGCGAACGGCTCAAGAAACTTGCTTGAAACTAATTTTACCGGGAATGGCGATCAATACCTCCTATCCGATTATTATGTAGAAAATGCTTCTTTTCTCAGAATGGACAATATCAATGTAGGATACAATGCCGGCAATATTTTACATAGGGATACTAATTTGAGAATAGGAGCCAACGTTCAGAATGCTTTTACCGTTACTAACTACAAGGGAGTCGATCCTGAAGTATCGGGGGGCATTGATAATAATTTTTACCCGAGGCCCCGAGTTTTTACACTTAGCCTGAGTCTTGATTTTTAAATAACGATCTACAAAAACTGCATATGAAAAAATTGATCTTACCAACCGGTTTTCTCGCCGCTTTGTTTGGTATTATAATTATTCAATCTTGTACTAAATATCCAAATCTAACGCCAACCAATGATATAACTTCAGAGACCGTGTATGCTAATCTCGCGGGGTATAAGTCTGTGTTGGCAAAAGTATACGGCAGCTTTGCGCTTACCGGTAACCAGGGCCCAGCCGGCAATGGTGATGTACAGGGTATTGACGAAGGCTTTTCCGACTTTTTCCGGTTGTTCTGGAAATCACAGGAATTAAGTACCGACGAAGCCGTGATATCATGGGGCGATGTTGGCATCCAGGACTTTCATAACATGAACTGGACATCAAATAATAGTTTTCTGACGGGTCTTTATTATCGTAGCATGTATCAAATAACGCTATGTAATGAATTCATCAGACAATCAGCCGATGACCAACTGAGCAAGAGAGGCATTTCAAGCAATGATGCAGACAACATTCGCGAATTTGCGAGGGAAGCAAGATTTTTAAGGGCGTTTCAATATTGGGTATTGATGGATCTTTTTGGTAATCCTCCATTTGCGACTGAGGCAACTGTAATTGGTGGTGCACCTCCTCCGCGCATCGCCCGCCCTGATTTATTTGCTTACATTGAATCGGAGCTAAAGGCAATAGAGGCGAATATGCCTGCACCACACAGTAGCGAATATGGCCGCGCAGATCAAGCGGCTACCTGGGCATTACTGGCTCGCCTGTATTTAAATGCAGAAGTGTACACAGGCACACCTAAGTATGCTGATGCAATTACCTATTCCAAGAAGGTTATTGATGCTGGGTATTCATTGATCAGCGACTATACCTGGTTAATGCGTGCAGATAATAACCTCAATACGAGCAACACCGGGGAATTTATTTTTACGATTAATTATGATGGAATTCATACCCAGGGGTATGGGGGAACTACTTTCCTGACGCACGCATGTGTAGGTGGCTCTATGCCCGCTTCTTCATTCGGAGTAGGCGGTGGATGGAGTGGAACGAGAGCGACAAAAAATCTCCCTCAACTTTTTCCAGGTTATCCTAATTTCACCACAATTACCGATAGACGCGCTCAATTCTATACCGATGGGCAAAATCTTGAGATCGGTAACGTTACTGCTTTTACAGACGGGCTGGGCGTTACCAAATACAAAAATATAAAGAGGAATGGCTCACCGGGATCGAGTCAGGATTTCTCTGATATTGATATGCCATTGTTTCGCTTGTCCGAGATGTATTTGATTTATGCTGAGGCAGTACTTAGAGGCGGCACAGGTGGCGATGCTGGTACAGCGCTTAGTTACATAAACAAAATAAGAGGCCGTGCTTATGCGAATGATCCTAACAGTACTTCAGGTAATATTAGTTCCGGCCAGTTAACTCTTGATTTCATTTTGGATGAGAGGGCCCGCGAATTGTATTGGGAAGGCTTTCGCCGAACAGACTTGATTCGTTATAATAAATTTGTTGAAGGAAGTTATTTATGGCCATGGAAAGGTGGAGTAGCCTCGGGCACAGGTGTATCACCGATCCGCAAGCTGTATCCTATTCCTTCAAGAGAAATAAATTCAAATAGGAACCTTATTCAAAATCCAGGCTACTAATATTAATACAGTTAATTATGAAAAAAATATTTGGATTGTTGGCTTTTTCGCTTTTTTTTCTTGGCATCAATTCTTGCAAGAAGGCTGAAAATAAAGATTTTTTTGAGGGAGGCAGTGCTCCATCCTTGTCAGCTTCTACATCCGCCGTAACGTTGGAGCCAGGACTAGAAGCCAACACAGCCATCGTGTTAAAATGGACAAATCCGGAATATATGTTCACTACAGGACTGAGTTCGCAGGATGTCACTTATTCTCTTGAGTTGGACACCTTGGGTGCAAATTTTAGTAGCACAAAGAAGGTTACTACCGTTATCGCGAAAGACCTGTCCAAGAGCTATACGGTGGGAGAACTAAATGGGATTTTAGGTAACACAATGGTGTTGCAGCTAAATCCACGCCGAAATTACACTCTGCAGGTGAGAGTGATTTCAAGCATTGGTTCTACTGTGAAACTTGTATCGAATACAATTTCGTTTACCGCTAAACCATTTGCGCCACCTCCAAAGGTAGCACTTCCGTCATCTGGCAAATTATATATTACAGGTAGTGCCACCGCGGGAAATTGGATGGGAAGTGGTGATCCTGAATTAGTAAGTCAGAAATTTACTCAAGTGAGCTCTACTCTTTATCAAATCACCACTAATTTAATCGGCAATGGCTCTTATACATTTGTTCCTGTTTACGGTGATTGGGGTAACAAGTACAGTATAAAAACAAAAAATGATCCTAATGAAATATATGGGGGAGATTTTCAAGTTCAGGGTGAAGATATTCTTGCCCCACCTGTAAGTGGAACATATAAAATCACAGTCGATTTTCAATTAGGAAAATTTACTGTGGTTAAATAAAAACTCAATACTAACAACTAACTTATGCGATCAATAATAAATATTGTACTGATAGTTACGGGAGTAATGATTTTTGTGAGCGGGTGTGAGAAACCTTCGGAACTTCCCAACTATAAATTAGGTAACCCGGTTTACCTGACTTCTTCCACGGGCACTGTCTCTCCGACTCCGGCCGATTCGACAAAAACGGTTTTGACATTGAACTGGACGTTCCCGAACTATGCTACCGACTCGGCGAACATGAAATATATAGTAGATATTGACACAACAGGGAGAAATTTCTCAAAGGAAGTAACAAGGACGATGTCAAAAAGCCTTAGCACAGGATTCACGGGACGAGATTTGAACACCATGTTACTAAACTATGGCTATGCTGTTGGCAAAGCTGTTAAGTTGGATATGCGGGTAACATCCTCGTACTCGAACAACAATGAACAATATCGTTCGAATGTTATACAGGTGTCGGTTACTCCATATGCTGACCCTTCTAAATTGACATCGGAGAACACCTCGGTAACAGGCACTTCAGCTACTTCTACAAACCACTCTAACACTTTTTCATGGACGCCATCTTTCCCCGGTTATTCAGGAACGATCAATTACGTAATCCAATATGATTCAGCAGGCAAGAATTTT
>VBAU01000142.1:958-4228 GCA_005883855.1 Bacteroidota bacterium | reverse complement strand
TGATACCACCATCTATCCCTCGGGTAATCCATAGAGAACCCAAGTCCCATTTTGTTGAGGGGGTTGTGTTTATCCTGAATAGCGTACTCTCACTGGTCGTTTTCTCCAGATGATTCTTCTATTTGACAAAAGGGGGATTTAATGCTTGCGAACAACGATCCACGGGTTTGGGGGTTCGCGGCCCAGCCCAGCTTTATTTCAGCTTTTTGGGCCACGAAGGAAACCTGGCAACCTCTCTGGAGGGCCCTGGTTCAGGACGGAGAATGAGAGCTCCCGCGGGACGGGTGTCGACTTAAGTTGGAGCCGTTCTGGGATGAGGGGGCTCTCCCGTCGTGAGGGGGCCAGGTGAAGTTGTTTGTTTGCTTTAAAGCCAAGTGAATTGGATGTTTTTTGGCTGAGGTATTTGTTAACTGCGTCGGATTTCCATCTCCCCATTGTCTTGATGTCTTCTACCGCAATGCCTGCAGCCACAGCGGAGTTGGCTGCTCCTCGGCGGAAGGAGTGGCCTGAATACGTTGTTGGGTCGTATCCTGCGCGCAGGAGGGAGCTTGTGATGTTGTCTGCTAGCCAACGCTTGTTGAATGCCCCGGCTGTTCGTGTGAACAATGGGTCGGTCTTTGGGCGGGGGAATCTTTGGAACAATGTTTTCAGTGCTCGAACGGGGCAGGAACTGTCATTTGCAGGGGACAAAGGGATAGTGGTTCCTTCCCTATATTGGTCGGTTTTGGATTTTGGTAAATTTAGGAGGACCCCGTCTTTGGTGAATTCGACTGACTGTCGGGAAACTCGTGTAAGCGGAGAGGTGTTTGGGTTCCAAGATTCCCATGTGAACTCTGATGGGCGAAGGAATGCGGCGAATGCAACACAGAAAGCTGTGTGGAGGTTGAGGTCGTCGAAGGTCGTCGAGTCAAAGGTTGCGATCGCTGCAAGCAGAATGTCTTTGGTGATTTCTGCGCGTTTTCGGACTGGTTTACTGCCGTGGATTCTCAGAGCCCCGCGAAAGATGCGTGAAATTCGGGGGTCATTGAATACATCAATTGAAATGCCTTTTTCAATGTGGACATTGCGGAGGGCTGCAGTGTATTGTTTGACAGTCTCGGGTTTGTTAAATTCGACTTGCTCTGCGATCCAGTTGGCAAGGACTGGGAATGTTACAGGGATCGCTTGATGTCCGTGTTTACTTGTATATCGTTCGTAGTTTGCCCAGGCTGCTGCATATGCTGTTCTTGTAGACTCGGCAAGTCCGTTGCGAAGAAGATGTGAAGCTTTCTCCGTAATATCACCATTGGTTCTCCTGATTCTCGACGTGATAGTGATGTTCCGAACAGTTGGTCTAGCTTACAGTATGTTAGCCGTGTTAAGTTAAAACGAGAGAGGGCATCAGCAATCCAGTTCTCCTCAGATGACAGCCAGCGAGATGATACTTCGATGTCGTAGAGAGCCGCTGTGAGCAGTATGAGTTGGAGCGGTGTTATTGCTTCTCCACGGATGCTTCGTTTGTGTAAGGCGTCGACGATTGCTGAGTTATCGCACATGAACACGATGTGAAGTCCTTTCCATTTTTCTCCCCATTTTGCCAAGGCAAATAAAATTGCGTATGCCTCCTTCCAGTCGATGTGTTTTGTACGGTGATGCCGGGGCATGGCCGTCGAAAATGCTGAAGCTCCATGCCAGCCTCCGATGCCTTTTGAACCGCTTGCGTCTGTATACACATAGTGGATTGGCCGATTTGCTCGTATGAGGCGAATTCCTGACCAATTCTTAAGGAAGGTGAGCCACCAACGGAGGTCTGTGGTTGCTTCTTGGGGGAGGGGCCGTGTGGCTAGGGGATGGATGTATGAAAGGTCATTTAGGAAGTTGTAGATATTGCGGAGAAAAGGGCGACTGAGCGGGATGACATGGGTGCAGAATGACAGATATCCGAGAAGGCTGTGTAGGGTTTTATGGCAGATACCTGCTTTAGAAGCTGCGAGGGCTCCACTGACTGCATTGATTGCTCTGTCGTGTTTTTCTTTGGGGAGCCGTGCTTCCATCTTGTCACTGTCCAGTTCAATGCCAGTGAAATCTACTACATAACCGTTTATTGACTTGCTCGTCTTTTCTTCAAGTCCCAGAGTTGTGCAAATTCGGTTGAAGAGGGACCAGTCGTCCGAGCCAATGATGAGAAAATCGTCGAGATAATGTGCCACGTCTAGGGAGTAGACTTGTGAGAGGATCCAATGTAGCCCTTCGCTAAAGTAATTGAATATGAATGGGGCTGTCGACAAGCCAAATGGGAGCCGAAGGTCGGTATATATTTGGCCATCCCATTCGAATAGGAGTAGCCAATGGTCGTATGGGCTAACTGGGATTTTCCGGAAGGCGTCTTTTAGGTCTCGCTTTTGCAGTAGGGCGAATCTGCCGTGTCTTGCAATGAGTGCAATAGCATCGTCAAGGGTCTGGTATGAAAGTGACCCGAATTCTGAGGGGATACCGTCATTGACCGACTCATTTGGTGGGTGTGATAGGTCATGGATCCGTCGCCAACTTTCGAATTGTCCATAGAGTTTCTTCTGTACTGCTCCCAGGGGGGATAGGATGTAGACTGGTGGCAATGTGGTGACTTTTTGAATTCGCCCTAGTTCGAGTTCCCGTGCAATGTTGTCCGATATTTCTCTTGGGATTCGCAGTGCTGAGGCGTGATTGGAACTGCGAATTTGGCGCAGGGGGCCTCTGTATCCGATGCGTGCACCGTGAGTTGCCATTCCGACAATGTTGTCTGTGAAGGTTGGGTCAGGGTAGTTCGTGAGGAGCTCCTTCCATTTGGAAGGCACGAGTGTTGATTTGGGACGTGTTTTGACGGGGCATGGTGTGTAGAGGGGGAATAATGGCTCGGTGTTGGGTTGCAGTGGAAACCCTGTGTTGTGAGGAGTATGAGTAGATGTAAGTGCATTTGATGTGCTATGAGGGGGACTGCCGATGAATATGCCCATATGAGGAAGGCAATTGTGTGTTTCTGGGTCCATACTATGAGGAGGACTGCCAGTGGGTGTGTCCATGTGAGTAGGACGATTGTGTGTTTTCGGGTCCATACTATGAGGAGGACTGCCGATGAATGTGTGTGGTGTGTCCATATGAGTAGGACAATTGTGTGTTTTCGGGTCCATACTATGAGGAGGACTGCCGATGAATGTGTGTGGTGTGTCCATATGAGTAGGACAATTGTATGTTTTCGGGTCCATACTATGAGGAGGACTGCTGATGAAAATGTGTAGTGTGTCCATATGAGTA
>VBAU01000142.1:0-942 GCA_005883855.1 Bacteroidota bacterium | reverse complement strand
CATACTATGAAGAGGACTGCTGATGAATGTGTGTGGTGTGTCCATGTGAGTAGGACAAAAGCGGATATTCAAGTTTTGAGGGGGATTGTTTTTAGTTGCAGAAAGGTTTGGGCTGGCGGGGCTTTTGTTCGCCCATTGGGGGTGCTTGTCTAGTCAATTTGAATGTTTGTTTCCTCTTTTTGGGCATTTGAAAGCGGGGTGGTCGTTGTTGCATGTGGAGCAGATGTGTCTGCGGTAGCAGGTTGGGAATGAACATCCTTTTTGTTCGTCGTTGTAGTTCCTGCAGGTTTGAGGCTGGGAGGAGCCTGTGTCGCGACGTTTGTTTGGAGAACTTGGAAATGGTGTGGTTTCCGGTGGCGAACGCATATGTTTGATGAAGAGTTGTTCGTCGATTTTCATCCAATCGTTGCTATTGCTTGAGCGTTGGTATTTGCGGAAATGTCCGATGAAATATGCGCGTGTGTGCTTGAATTGGTAGCCATCTACTCTGTCCCATTTGATGAGGTGGGTTGTAAAGTAAGTGATTGCTGCCCCAATCCCGATGTGTTCTATATCGTAAAGGCTTCGTATGGCCCCGTATATGGAGAGAATGTAAAGGAGGATTTTTAGGTCAGGTATGTCTTTTTCGTGAGTGTTGAGACTCTCTCCGACAGCTTGTACTTTTCCCGAGGCTGTATCTATATGGATACCCGTTGCTAACCCTGCCGTGGGACGACCCTTGCTAGGGCGGTCCTCCTCTGGAATTAACTTGATCAGGTCTTTGATCTCCATTTTCTTTGAGACAATATTGATCAAGAGGGCCTGGTCAATCCACTCAAAGTGTTCCTGAATAAAAGCATGAAGGGGGGTACCATTCGTACTGTTGAGAGCTCCAGCCTGGATGTCGTCGGCTGTCACGTCGCTTTCTGGGCTTGCCCTTGTTTCGAGTTCTGGCCTACCGTT
>VBAU01000141.1:7802-9249 GCA_005883855.1 Bacteroidota bacterium | reverse complement strand
TTCGTGACATTCGCAAACGCCGAATGGAGGAAGAATTATTGAGAATAATTTCCGAGCGAACAGCCAGTGTTACGGGTGAAGATTACTTTCGCGAGTTAACCAGATTTGTTACTTCAACACTTGACGTGCGCTACTCCATGGTGGTTGAATGTTCCAATGGGGATAATACAAAACTTAGAATGCTTTCCTACGTGGACAGGAAAGAAGTTCTTGAAAATATTGAGTATGACACCAGGGGCACACCTTGCGAAATTGTGATGCAGGGCAAAGATTTCTTTTGTGCGCGGGATCTTGAAAAGTCTTTTCCAAGGGAAAATGGAATTCAATCCTGGGTAGCTGTTCCCATTTTCAGCCCGTCAACCGGAAAGGTGATTGGGAACATTGCAGCGTTCGATGATATGCCTATGGCTAAGGAGCAAAATCAAACGGCCATTTTAAGAATTTTTGCTGCACGTGCCGGCGCGGAAATTGAAAGAATAGAAGCTCAGAAAAACTTAGAAAAGGCGAATGAGGAATTGGCTAAGCGCCTGAAGGAAATCGAGGCCTTAAAAAATCAGCTACAGGCAGAAAATAAATATCTGCAGGAAGAAATAAAACTGAATAATAATTTTGAAGAGATTGTCAGCAAGAGCAAGGTCTTTCATAAAGTTTTACAACAGGTTGAGCAGGTAGCACCGACTGATGCCACTGTCTTAATCATGGGAGAAAGCGGTACGGGAAAGGAACTTGTTGCAAGAGCCATCCATAACATTAGCAATCGTAGTAAGAGGCCATTGGTGAAGATCAATTGCGCGACGTTGCCAGCCAACCTGATCGAAAGTGAGTTATTTGGACATGAGAAAGGCGCGTTTACAGGAGCGTTGGAAAGAAAGATCGGACGTTTTGAATTAGCTGATGGGGGTACTATATTTTTGGATGAGATTGGAGAATTGCCAGTGGAATTACAATCAAAGCTACTACGAGTGTTGCAAGAGGGAGAATTTGAGAGACTTGGTAATCCAAAAACCATGAGGGTAAACGTGAGAGTGATTGCCGCAACCAATCGCCATCTCCAAACAGCCATAGAAAAAAAAGAATTTCGTGAGGACTTATACTATCGTTTAAATGTGTTTCCTGTCCATTGTCCTCCATTACGGGAAAGAAAGGAAGACATTCCGATCCTGGTGAAACATTTCCTAAAGAAACATGAGGGCAAGATGGTCAAGAAGATTTCGAATGTTGAGACTAAAGTAATGGATGCATTGATGATGTACAACTGGCCCGGTAATATCAGGGAGCTGGAAAATTTGATAGAGCGAGCGATGATTTTGAGTTCCGGTAGTATACTTGAAGCAGGTGACTGGTTGCCCAGGGCAAATATCAACGCAAATGGAAACGACCAAAAAAGTTTGCTAAAACTTGAGGAAGTGGAAAAAGAACATATCATTGAAACTTTGAAGAAAGTTCA
>VBAU01000141.1:6417-7783 GCA_005883855.1 Bacteroidota bacterium | reverse complement strand
AAAGTTCACTGGAAAGTTAGTGGTGATAAAGGCGCTGCGAAGATCCTGGGGCTCAATCCGACAACCCTTGAAGCTCGAATGAAGAAACTTGGAATTAAGCGGGAGGCCTAGTTCAACTTGTTGTAACGGACAGCCACCGGTACCCTGATCATTTTCTTTACCTGTATTGCGGCCGTAATTAATAGTACAAGGCCAATTGCGCAATTCAGCAAAGTTTGGTGTTGCTGAATTTGCGCCACCAGAAAATTCCCCGCATAAATAAATACGCTAAAGCCAAGGATGGTTCCCAGGCCAATTCCCATCACATACCAGTTGTACTCGATAGGATTTGCATGCAGAATATTTTTATTCATTAGTACGGTGCTCCATCCAAGCCAGAATGGGATGTGCAATGGATTTGTAAGACTTAAAAAGGCTCCTGTCCAAAACGATGTGATGGATTTTACAGGAAGTGATGTGGCAAAACCGTTCATCTTGTAGGCGGCGACAAAGCTGGCAATTGCAAGAAATAGAATTACCAGAGTGGTTACAAATTCCAGTAGCTGAAAGATCCTGTGCTGCCTGGCCAGCCATTTCATCGTTACCAAAGCAGTGCGAACGATGATTACTTCTACAATCATGGAACCCGCTGCGAATAAAAACCCGGCCTTTATCCCATCGTTGACTGACAACTGCGTAACAGTGACGTTCATCGTACCCAACGGAAGGGAGCCGAGGAAGCTCACCAACATCCCCCAAAAAAATACACGAAATAATTTTTGCATCTCAGGCAGTCTGTTTAAGATCTTCAGAAATCATTTTTACGTAAGCTTTGTTCTGCCTGAACATTTCAAATCCTGAGCTGATTTTCATGTAGGGCAATTGGCGTTGATGATGATTGATGCGACTAATCTCCCACAGAATATTCCAGTGACGGATAATTTCTGCCCAGGCGAAGATTATGGAATGTTTTGGATCATACATATGTGTAGGTTCGCTGCCTGCGCCATTCAATTCAATAATAGAAATATTTTTTCCCTGCTTGAGCTCCTCCCAGCTATTGAACCGAATATCGAGCCGTCCGAAATAGAAACCTTTCACCCGGCTGCATATGGCATCTATTGTATGGGTAAGTTTATCGTCAATAAGATTACTTGCATCAACGAATTTTGCGCCGCGTACATGGTTACCGTAGGGAACAAGAACTCTCTTTTCTCCCACTTGTAAAATTGTGCTCAATTCATTGCCATAAGATTTTTTTAGTACAGGCAGTTGAAGAATTGATCGCTTATCCTTTCTCAAAAGTTCGGTTATCGTTGATTGTCCATCGCCCACAACAGTCAAGAATTCCTTTTTTACGATTCCTGAAATATGACCCTTTTCTTCG
>VBAU01000141.1:240-6393 GCA_005883855.1 Bacteroidota bacterium | reverse complement strand
GACCAGGAAATTCACCTTCGACTGACTGGCATACCCGAGCAACTCTTTTTCGTTGTTCAATTTTTTCACTAATAAACCCTTCATCCCAATATCAGGCTTGCCCACCAAAGGGTATTGAAAGTCATTCTTTTTTATTTCTGCTATTATTTCGGAGAATAATGTGCCGCTCTCCACAAGGATTGTCTTTGGATAGTATTGCCAGGGAAGGAGATCATAGATTTGTTTTTTTGATTCCATTAAAAAACCGCCGTTGTCGATAGAGGGATTGGAAGTGTTAAAAAAGAAGAACGACCTTGCCCTCAAACAGAGCCAAATCCAATAAAAATACAGCGGCCCGTATACGACATGAAATGGCCAATATTCCCAATGAAATAATCTTATGAAGAAGGGGCGATATAGAGTTTTTTTGATCATACAATTTCGTAGTCTCCAGTAAATTCAATTTTACGTTCATAGGTTTTATCTTCTTTCAGGTCCAGGTATTTCATGCTGCCTCTGTCCGCAGTTAGCAAAATACTTGTGATGCTGACTGTTGAATAGACTCCATTTCTTTCCATTTGAAGATCGTTGGTCTTATCACCGTCTCCGGAGAATCGGTGAAAATGCAAAATATCTTCTTGAGTTGGATTAGGATTTTTATTCAAAAATTCTGCGAACCATTGTTCTCTTTTCTTTACGACCTGATCCTCGTACAGAGTGGCCGATGACCAAATGTGATGCCTGTAATTCCTTAACTGCCTGCAAAATTTTTTACTTCCATCCCACCTGCATTCATATAAATCACCCTTATCAATCAGAACAAGAGTAAAAGGTTCAATCCTGTCAAGACCGACCCTGTCAAATCTTCTGACGGGATTTTCGCTGCCAACAACATGCAGCGATATCTGTCCACGGCTGAGCCGGTAAGGAGGCTGCGAGTTATGCTTTTGTAAAGCGCCGTTTAGTAATATGCCCGCGTTTCCATTTTCATGCAACGCGATCCAGGTCCCGCCAGCATCGCCATCTTTCGGAAAAATTATTTTACCACTTTCAAATTCGTAAACCGTAGGTGGCATCGCCTGTTTGCGGCCATTTTTTTCATCCCTGTTTGATGTAATAAAAAACTTATCCCTTACCGGTATAAAAGTTACTGTGCACATCTATTGCGATATTTAATGGTTGAGGAAGCCACACCAAATCCGTCAGGAACCGTAATGGCGGAGACTTCATTTATTCCGACGCGAATAAGCGCCATGTGATGAACCGTATGCTCCAGGTTGTAGATTATTTCGCGGTAGTAATTTGTTGTTACGGTAATGTCCTCTTCTGTATGTTCATCATAATTTGATTCGAGTAATAATTTCTTATTGGGTTTTTCAAGCGCGCCGTAAATCCTTTGTAGAAGTTCGTTTGCAAAATGCCGGCTTGTTTCAATAAGCAGGTCTCTCTTTCTTTTTTCATAATTCACCAAACCGGTTTCATAACCTTTTTCAAGGCAAATGAAGAGTTCAATGATATGACGAACGTGCTGCCCGACGGTCGCATTGAACAGGATCTTACTTGGTTGAACATATTGATCATCGCTCAATTGAGTCAATGATTCGCTTAATTGAACGAAAACATTTTTTACAGTTTGCTGGAGTTGCATGATAATTTGTTTTAGATGGTTATGACCTGGTGAGGATCTTTTTCACCGTTAACAGCTCGCTGCGATAGATGATCACGAGTACCGTACTCGATACCAGCACCAGCACTGCATAAATGAACAATTGACCGCCGTCATTTTGAACGCTGATGCCAAGTTTGGTAAGATGAAAGAATATGGCTCCCGACATCAATGCAATTGCGAGTAAAGCGCCGAATGGGGTCGTAACAGGGACCAGTATCAGGATTCCCGCGATTAGTTCCAATATCCCGATACTTATTCTGCCCCATGGCTCCATACCCAGCTTCGAGAAGATGTAGATCGATTCGGGTGACGCACTGAACTTAAAATAGAGTGTTTGCAATAAAATAAGTGCAGCTAATATTCTGAGGATCCAGGTACCTATCGTTGAGAAGTTCGCCATATAATGAGTGTTATCAGTGATAAATTTTTTTCCAGTTTATATCAGCTTTTGCTTTGAGATTGGATTCATCTTTATTCCAACTCTTCAGTGTATTGTTGAAAAACTTGTTATAGTATAAATACAGCCTGCCGTCGATGATCTTAAATGTCCCTGGATCTATTTCCACCTTTGAACCATCCTTGCCCATCGCGTACGCACACCAGCCACCATATTGCGGCCCATATTTGGAAGGATCTTTTTTAAAGTCGTCTTTATTTTCATCGGAAGAAAAATAATAGGTGACACCCTGGTCAAACACGGCTAATTCTTTTTTGCCTTTGATCGCTTTTCCTTGTTTGAAATAAGCAACAGGATCGTATCCACTAATAGCAATTCCATTATCCAGGTTGAACTGCGATTTGCGGAGTTGGGTCATATCGTGCCCGAAGGAAATTGAGGTGAGCAACGCGAAAAAAATTGTGAAGACAACGTTCATGGTTAAAAAAATTTTCTGAAACAAATGTAGACGACGACGATTCCCGTTACTGTCTTCCACATGACAGCCATGGTTGTTTTTAGGAAACAGTTTTTTGAGCAGTCTTGCTACAGAAAGTCCTTGAAAAAAGATTTCCCAAAATGGGTTCCCAATATTTTGGGAGAGTCCCAATCAATTGGGAAAATATTCATTAACAAGTCGGACAAAGCAAACGCCTCAAAAATTCCTCAAACCATTGCCAGTACAGGCTTTCATGAAAGGTGAAAGTTGTTAAAAAAAAATCTGGCATGCCGGTTGGCTATACTACCACATCAAAATAGAACAGCATGAACAAAGCCATCAGAAAAAAAGACTTCAGAACTCATGTAGTTGACAGCGTAACCTTAAGCCTGGTACAGTTCAAGACCGAATGGAACGGTGCTTGTCAAATAGTATCCATGATCTACGATGACCTTGCAAAGGCGTATAAAGGAACCGCAAATTTTTTTACTGTGGATGTCGAAGAAGAAACACATCTGGGAAAAGAGTATGGAATAAATGAAATACCGACGATTCTTTTTTTTAAAAGCGGTAAAGTGATCGATCATGCTACAGGCCTTATTCCGAAAAATGTACTGATATCAAAAATTGAAAACGCATTGTCTGCGTCAAAAAATTAAATCATGTCTCCATTCTCAAACCATAAAAACTAAATTGTATGTCTGAAGAAATTAAATATGCTTATCTGAAAAGCCATCCTTTGTTTACCAATGTTGGCGAACAAAAGATCAAAGATGCTTGTTCAATTGTTAAAGTAAAGACTGTTTATCGTGGGGAAACTTTTAACTATGGTGATGGGGATTACAGCAAGATCTATCTGCTGATCAAAGGAAAGATCAAGATCACCGAGTGTAATGAATTGGATAATGAACTAATCAAAGATATTTTGACAGCTCCCGACGTGTTCGGTGACCTAAGCATGGACGGGCGCCCGTCATTGGATGAATTTGCAGAGGCCTTAACAGCCAACACAGTAGTTTGTGTGTTCAATGTTCCTGACTTCAAAAAATTACTCCAGGAAAATCCCATAATGGCGCTCAGCTATGCCAACATTGTAAACAATAAATTGAAGAAATTAGAAGGCCGTCACTCGGATTTGGTATTTCGGGATGCCAAGAGCCGGCTCATTCGTTTCATAAAAAATTGGGCAATATCAGACGGCAATCGTATTGGCGATAAAATAGTTCTCAACAACTATCTTACTCACAGTGATATTGCCGGTGTGATTGCGACTTCCCGTCAAAGTGTGAATACCTTGCTGAACGAGTTAAGAGATTCAGGCATTCTATTTTACAATCGTAAAAGAATTGAGTTGAACAATCCCATGATTTGGAATTAATCTACGAAAACTTGTCACAAAGTTGACAGCACTCCCTACCAATACCCGTTACTTTTGTTTTCCGTTGATGGTTTTACTAAAGGTTGGATTTGTCCGAACGACTCTGTAAAAGCAGTCATTTGAAACAGGGACGTTTACGGCCGTCCCCATTAGACGGGATGGCCGTTTTATCGAGCCCGGTAAAAAAATGAAGAGAGTCTGTTTATTCTTTAATGTTGACGAGCCTTTCCAGTTGAAGGCATGCATACCCCAAAACCAGGTCGCCATTGACACATCTTTCGGGTATGAATCGGATGATGAAAACAGGTCAAACTCGTTTTATTCCTCTAACACCTAATGCTAATTAAAATAAATCAAAAATGAATAGGAAACTTGAAAAACAAATTGCGATCATCACAGGAGCCAGTTCGGGCATCGGAGCTGGGGTTGCCCGGGAAATGGCCAAAGAAGGAGCTACAGTTGTAGTAAATTTTCCGGTAGCGTCCACAAAGGACATGGCACAGGGCGTAGCAGATGAAATTGTTGCGAACGGTGGAAAGGCTGTGGCTTATCAATGCGATGTGAAGCAAAGAAGATCAGGTGAAACAAATGTTCGGAGATGTAATTAGACAATTCGGCACAGTTGATATTCTTATAAACAATGCCGGATTACAAAAAGACGCGCCATTTACAGAGATGACACTTGAACAATGGAATTTTGTTTTGGGCGTGAATCTCACTGGTCAGTTTCTCTGTGCAAGAGAGGCGATCAGAGAATTTCTGCGGAGGGGTGTCAATGGAAAATCAAAATCAGCTGGAAAAATTATTTGCATGAGCAGTGTCCATGAACTAATTCCCTGGGCGGGTCATGCAAACTATGCAGCGAGCAAAGGCGGCGTGATGTTGATGATGAAAACCATTGCACAGGAATTCGCACCGAAGAAAATTCGCATTAATAGCATCGCTCCGGGGGCAATCGCTACGCCAATTAATCATGATGCCTGGGACACGGCCGCACATTTGCAAAATTTATTGAAGTTAATTCCCCAAAAGCGGATCGGACAAGTTGAAGATATTGGAAAAGCCGCTGATTGGTTAGCGAGCGATGACGCCGATTATGTAAATGGTACGACCATTTTTGTAGATGGAGGAATGACGCTTTACCCGGGATTTGAGGGTAACGGGTGAAATGGTGAATGGTGAATGGTGAATGGTGAAGTTGTGAATGGTGAATGGTGAATGGTGAAGTTGTGAATGGTGAATGGTGAATGGTGAATCGTGAATCGTGAATGGTGAATCGTGAGTGGTGAATCGTGAGTGGTGAGTGAGTACGCGCAAGAGACGCGCGTAGCGGTTCAATAGCGGTAACCCTGGATGAAATCCGGGGCCACAGCCGATAAGAATTACCGAACGATGAACGGAGCGTCGCAACGGAAGTGTCATAGTAGCATTGCAGATGACTACATAAAAAACTAAAATCATGAATGCTGAACAACAAAGACTGCAGCAACCCGGCTGGAGAAAATGGGGCCCATATTTGAGTGAGCGGCAGTGGGGAACTGTGAGAGAAGATTATAGCGAGCATGGAAATGCATGGGATTCCTTTCCTCATGATCATGCGCGCAGTCGTGTGTATCGTTGGGGGGAAGATGGGATCGCTGGAATTAGTGATGACCAGCAGCATATATGTTTTGCGATCGCATTGTGGAATGGGAAAGATCCGATCTTGAAAGAAAGGTTGTTTGGATTGACGGGTAATGAGGGCAACCATGGAGAGGATGTGAAGGAGTTGTATTATTATTTGGATAATACGCCGACACATTCGTACATGAAGCATTTGTACAAATACCCTCAAGCCGAGTTTCCATACGCTGACCTGGTGAGCACCAATCGAATCCGATCCAGGTACGAAAATGAGTATGAATTAATCGATACGGGTTTGTTCGACGATGGCAAATATTTTGACGTATTTACCGAATATGCAAAGAATGATGCAGAAGACATTTCGATCCGCATCACGATTCATAATCGCGGGCCTGAGGCAGCTTACATTGCAGCCTTGCCTACTGTCTGGCTACGCAACTTGTGGAGCTTTGGCATGATGAAAGAAAAACCATCCATGTCGCTGACCGGAGATACAGACGGTTTCGGCAAGCTAGACATAAATCACAAACGTGCAGGTGAATATCATTTCTATTTTGAAAAGCCGATGCGGACTTTGTTTACCGAAAATGAAACAAATACTGAACGGTTATATGGGCAGCACAATAAAA
>VBAU01000141.1:0-200 GCA_005883855.1 Bacteroidota bacterium | reverse complement strand
TACCGCGATACAGCAACGACGATTTGACTGGCTTGAAGAAAAAAAGGAGGGAACCAAATTCAGCCCGATGTATGAGTTTGATATCCCGGAGGGGCGGTCTGCCACGATAAAACTGCGATTGACTAGGCACCACCTTATAAAACCATTTGACGGATTTGATTCGGTGTTTGAAAATCGTATCACGGACGCAGACGCGTTTT
>VBAU01000263.1 GCA_005883855.1 Bacteroidota bacterium | reverse complement strand
CCGATTTAAAATATTTCCTTTGCTGCTGCGTCTCCCCTCTCAAATAGCGGACGATGACGATTTCAATGGCCGACCAGCGCAGGCAAAATATCATCCAGGCAGTACGAGATTATGGAAAACGTCTATTTTATTTTATTCGCGGTCGGGTGAAGACGGATGAAGACGCCGAAGATATTTTGCAGGACGTGTGGTATCAATTCAGCAATGTGTTGGAAAACGAACCGATTGAACAAACAAGCGCCTGGCTATTCAGGGTGGCGCGTAACCGGATCATCGATAAATATCGTAAGCGACAAACCACATCTCTCGAAGAGGAAGTATTTGATGATGAGGAAGACGGGAACTTCGGCTTTCGGGAGATTCTTTTGGCAGACAATACAACCCCGGAAACAGAACATCTGAGAAATCTTTTTTGGGAGCAACTATTCGCCGCATTGAATGAGTTACCCGAAGAACAACGACAAGTGTTTATCTGGAATGAGCTGGAAGACGTACCATTTAATGAAATATCCAAACGCACGGGCGAGAAAATAAATACGCTGATCAGCCGAAAACGATACGCTGTTTTGCATTTGAGAAAACGACTGGAACAATTACGTAGGGAAATTATTGAACAATAAAAACATTCATTATGAAAAAAAGATTTCGGGCAAGAAGAGTTATACTTTTTATTCTATTTGCCGCGATTGCAATTTTTGTTTTTGGTAGCGTGGTAATGTTACTGTGGAATAATGTGCTCGCACAGGTCACGCATGTTTCAACCATCACGTTCGTACAAGCCCTGGGCATACTCGTGTTGGCGAAAATCTTATTCGGCGGTTTTCGTGGAGGATGGGGGCCCCGGCGATATTACTGGAAACAAAGAATGAGAGAGAAATGGAATAATATGACGCCAGATGAGCGAGAGAAATTTAAACAGGAGTGGCAGAAGCGCTGCGGGCATTGGGGTTACAAAAGTTGGTATGATAGCGCTTCCTCACAACAGTCGCAGGCGAGTTCGGGGTCCAGGGTGGAGAGTTCGGAGTTGTGAATTAAGTGTTATCCCATGACTTTTTCCCTGTGTTTAATTCCCCACATTTCAATCTGGACGATCAGTTTTTTCAAAGTCATTCCATAAGGTGTGATCATATATTCAAAAGCCTCTCCGTTTCTGCCGATAGGTTTTTTTTCAATCAGGTGATTCTGCTCCAATTCCCTTAATTCCTTCGCAAGCATTTTCGGCCCGATACCTTTTATTTCCCTCTCCAACTCTTTAAACCGCATGTTTTCGAACATCAGCGAAAACATGATCGGCAACTTCCATTTGCCGTTCAAAATATTTAACGTGTCCCTGATAGGCAGGAGCGACCGAGTGCATGATTCTATTGTTGCCTTTCTCATAAGAAAATCACTTCCCTTTATTAAACTGCTATACCAGAGGGAAGTTCGACAGTTTAAAAAGATAACAAAAATATTTTTACAAGCAAAGATATTGATGAATCAAACATGGTCGAATGCTTAACAAAAAACTTGTCATTTTCGCACTTATCTTTCTGATTGAAAAAGCCCATACACAAGGCCAGACAAGGCATGCCTTGTCTCAACAGGGGCATGCCTTGTCTCAACGGGTTTCCCAAACTGATCGTTCCATTGCAGTTCATAAAACCTTTCTCAACATTACGGTGGATGGTAACTTAAACGACGAAGCCTGGCAGTTTTCGGCAATGGCTGATAGTTTTATCAATAAATGGCCAACCGATACGGGAAAGGCAAGACTCCAAACCACTGTGAAGGTTACTTACGATGCGAGGTTCATTTATTTTGGAATACGGGCCGAGATGACCGATAAAGATCCTGTGATCCAATCATTGAAGAGAGATGTGAATCCTTACTATAGTGACGGGGTTTCTGTTGTGATAGATCCTTCGGGAAAGGGCACCTCTGGTTACACATTTGGAGTGAATGCAGCTGACGCGCAAATGGAAGGAATTGTAGAAGTGAACAGCGATTCTTTTGATTGGGATACCAAATGGTATTCGGCGACCAAAATTCAGGCGGGCTACTGGACCGCAGAGATGGCTATTCCCTTCAAATCGATCCGGTTTCCAAAGACAGAAAAACAATGGGGCATCAATTTTATCAGGAACGACATGACGAATAATTGCTTTTCGACATGGAACCAGGTGCCGATACAGTTCTTTGGCGCCAATTTGAATTGCCTGGGAAGAATATTCTTTATGGATGAAGCCCCAACAGTAAGAACAAACAATGCGTTCATCCCTTATATAGCTGCAACCCTGGACCAGCAGCAAAATAAAGTGACTTCTTCTGTCCGGGCTGGCATCGACGCAAAGATTGCGCTAAACTCTTCGTTGAATCTTGATGCTACTATTAATCCCGATTTCTCACAAGTGGACGTGGACAGACAGATCATCAATCTTGACCGATTTAACGTATTACTTCCCGAGCGACGAACATTTTTCCTGGAGAACAGTGATCTTTTTGCCAGCGTTGGTTCAACAAGTACTGCGACCCCATTTGTATCGAGACGAATTGGCTTAACGGATGACGGAAGAGTTATTCCGATTATCGGTGGATTAAGGTTGACTGGTAATCTCAACCCTTCATTAAGGATTGGAGTAATGAATATTCAATCGGCAGAAAAATATGAGCAAGCTCCGCAAAACTATACGGTGGCGGCATTTGATCAGAAAATATTCAAGCGTTCCGATTTCCGCGGTCTGGTAACCAATCGGCAGGAAATCACTGGCGACAACAAACAAAAAGGTATTCCCGATTTTAACCGGGTTGCGGGTGGCGAATTCAACATGCTATCGAATGACTCCCGATTCAGTGGACGGGCAGGATACTATCATTCATTTAATCCTGGCCACTTGAATCTTTCCAATTATGGTCTTGCGAGTATTGGCTACACCGGTAAAAATGTGAACATCACCACCGGGTGGTCACAAGTAAATTCCAACTTCATTGCAGACCTCGGGTTTACGCCAAGATTATACAATTATGACGCGTTCAACGACACGACGATCCGGATCGGGTATAATAGCTATGCTTCTACGGTTGATTATTTTTTGTATCCCCGCTCAAAAAAAACGATCAACTCGGTCGATTTTAGTGTCAAAAGC
>VBAU01000262.1 GCA_005883855.1 Bacteroidota bacterium | reverse complement strand
AATATCCTCCCCCGCCGCCACCGGAAATATAACCAGCGCCGCCGCCGCCAAACCCAAATCCTCCCGTACGTGTGACGTCGTTGGATAAGGAGCTGCCGCCGCCACCGCCTGTCGTACCACCTTTGTTACCTCCTATTCCACTAATGGTACCATCCGCACCATCCGAGTAAGCGCCAGCGCCACCGCCGCCATCACCATCAATTATCCCGCCGGCTTGTCCGCCATTACCTCCAGAGCCGCCAATACCATAATTGTTCCCTGCTCCTGAACTGCCCGACTCACCCAATTCAGCGTCTTTTCCATTATACCCTAAGCATTCATTACCAATTAAACCTTCTGAAGCACCTGCCCCACCACCTCCTCCGGCAACAAGAAGAATAACCCAATGAGAACTGCCCGGAGCAAGATACAAAGCTGCCGAACCTCCCCCTCCTGATCCATATGTATTTGACCCATCAGAAAGATCACTTTGTCCATCGCTGCCTTTAATAACACGTAAGGCTCCTCCTGGCTTAAGGATATAGTTATTATTTGCGCATGCATTATTGCCGACAGAAAAACTCGCAGCAACCTGGGCCCCGCTACCACCAGTTTTCCTGCAAGCATCCGCATATGCATTTCCTCCACGACCACCTGTTATGGTTATTCTAAGCTCCTTAATTCCATCAGGAATAATAAAATCTGAGTAAGTCGTTGTAGAAATGTTGTACGTCCCTGTTGGAAGCATTGGCGCTTGTCCCTGCACTCCCATTGCCGTCAATAAAATAGTAATAAATAAAAAGAACAAAAATCTAATCAGACTGCAAAACCGAAAGTTAGTTAGGTAATAAAGCTTCATAAACAGAGTTTGATTGTGTGATTATAGTTTTGATTAATTGGTCTGCCGCACCTGCTCCCCGGTTTCGATCTTTTGAATTCGTTTGTCAAATACTTTGATAACTACGAGGATCAACAACAGGGCTACAATGACTAGAAGGATGAAAAAGAATTTTGTTTTGGTATTTCGATTTGAAAAAATCATCAGGTGGAAAATTAGTAGCGGGAGTGTCGGTTACCAATTTTTAGAGAGGACAATAATTCGCCGGGCGATGGACAATAATCTGCCAGGCAGTGGACAGAAATCTGACATCCCGACTAAGTAGTTGAAAATGAGATTTGATTTAAGATGAGTGAGACGAGAACGGATTTAGGAAATCTCTCGGTTACATTTTAGCAATCGCTTCTTCAATGTCTATTTCAGGCTCAATATTCAATCGCTGGCGCAATCGCTGCCTTGTTTTGTAAACGCTATTAGCCGATATTCCGAGTATAGAACCGATTTGGCTGGTTGATAAGTGCAGTCTTGTGAGCGCTGCCATTCGCAGCTCAGCAACTGTGATGTCGCTTACTTTTTCTTGCAGGTTTATAAAAAATCCGGGGTAGATCTTTTCAAAAAGCGATTTGAATTTTTGCCAATCTTCCTCGGTCAATATAGTTTGCCTGCTGAGCTCTGAAATGATCGCGTGTTGTTCCGATGACGCCTGCTTACCTTGTACCTGCGACTCGAGTTTTTCAATCAGGCTTGTTTTCTCAACAAGGTTCTCGGTAAACATTTTTAATTGAACTTTAGCCGAGGCAACTTCCTGTTCCACGGTCAGTTTCTGCTGTTCCATCCTCAGTTTTTCCTGCTCGGCTTTCTCCGTCTTTAGTTTCTCTTTTAATCGCTGCCTGTTTACGATCAATACGACAAAAAATGAGAGAACAACTATGGACGCTATGATGATGTTCCTCAGCAGCAACTGTGATCGCTTTTCCTTGTTCAGGTTTTGAATGTTGTAACGGCTTGCTTCATCATTTAGTCTTGCTTTTGAGATAGCGAGACTGCTTGTAGCAACCACTTTTTCCAGTGAATCATTCAGCAAAGAATAAAGGTTGTTATAATAAAAGGCACTATCATATGCGCCTATTTCTCTAAATACTTGCGTGGCCGTATAATAAGTGTTCCGCAAATAACTGGGATCAGGCCATGTCTTCAACAATTGGAAAGCTTCCCTTACTTCCGCCAATGCTGCCTGCTTGTGGTCCATTGCAAGATCGGTTCGTGCTGCCCATTGTAATGAGTTGGCAGCATTGTCATAAAAGCCTTTTGCTTTACTCGCTTTATAATCCATTTTCAGCAAGGTGTATGCAGTGTCATATTTCCCCTGCGCATAAAAGATCTGTCCCATGTTTCCCGAAACGATTCCCGTCCAAACCGTATCTTTTATTTCTTTTGCCAGTTGCAAGGCCTCGTTGTAAAAAATGAAAGCTGAATCATATTTTTTCTGCCGGTGATAGCCTAAGGCTACTGTATTGATACAGCTCACGGTAAATGGTTTGTATTCCTTAGGAGAGCTCCGCCACGCGGCTGCCGCCTTTTTCGCGTACTTTACGCATTCACTATACTCCCTCACCCGGTAAAGCAATTCAGCAAGAAACTGGTAACGTGCTGGTAAAACTGGGACCGAAAGTTTCTCATACAGATCGATCCCATTCTTCCCGTACATTACAGAAATACCAATATCTCCGATTACACTGATGGTACTTGCATAATCATAGCTCACAAAAGCCACCAGGTAATCATCTTCAGACCGGTAAGCAATATCCATGGCGGCAGTATATAGTTCCGTTAGTTGTTTCCGGATCGAATCCACGTTTATAACCTTACGGTCCTGGTAAAATTCATAATAGACATTTTTAAGGGAAATCATACCTGCCTTCAGGCAATAAAAGCGTGCCTTGAAGTGATCTCCACTTGACCTGCCGTTTTTTTCCAATGCGTCAATAAACTGAAAGGCGTGGGCGCTGTCAGTGTGGACCAGTT
This sequence comes from Bacteroidota bacterium, assembly GCA_005883855.1. GTDB lineage: Bacteria > Bacteroidota > Bacteroidia > Chitinophagales > Chitinophagaceae > VBAU01. The sequence continues at coordinate 1,070 of VBAU01000262.1, read as the reverse complement.
TTTCTCTGAGATTTAAAACGGTTTCGCCTTTCCTGTCATCTTTTTTGCTCAATTCAACCGCCCATTTTTCAGGATCTAATTCTGTGGATTGTGCAAATGAACAAATGTCTCCTGGCAGCAATCCAAACAAAATAAAGAGGCAACAAATACTGAACTTCCGGATGGCGGTCATAAAGTGGCCAAAATAGCGAAAAAAATGCTCACAATAATATCATTCGGAAAAATGAAAGAAGGTTACTGCCTTTATAAACTAATAGTACCGGGCTTTAGTGCACCATTAATAATTTTTCCATCCGTAATATTTAATGTTTCGCCTTTTGTATTTTTTGCCTTGAGCGAGAAAGTTCCATTCACAATATGATGAACTGTGTCTACATCTGTAATTACAAATGAACCACCCACTATAGAATAAGAATTTGAGAGGTCATTGTAATCAGGATGATATGAACCATGCGATGTTTCCATGGTGACTCCGTTGTCGTCAAAGCTGTAAGTGCCGGGTTTTGCTCCATTCAAGTTAACATCGATTGTTCGTTTTTCTTTGTGCATATCGCTGGTAATGTTCATCCACACATCAGGTTGATTGCTCCATTTAAAAAGTCTGATATTCCAGCCACTTGTTTTAACGTTATCTCCATCCACTTTAAAGCTAATCACATTTTTGTCTTTGGATGAACCAGCATCCGCCGAATTTTTTTCCGAATTTCCGGTGCTGGCTGTTTTGTTGTTATTACAACTGACAACAAATAAAGCGATCAAACAGAGAGGAAATATTTTTTTCATAAAAATGATTTTGATCTGATAAGATAATTCGCTTAGGCCAGGGTACGTTTGAGAAAGGACAATGAGTTACTTAAAAGGAAAGGCAAAAACAAGTCCAAAAAGCATTCCACGCATTTTAGCAAGCCGGTTTATCATCGTATATTTGCGGCTTGCCTTCGAATGAGGCTTGCAAATTTTTTAAAGCGATGAGCAGAAAAGGTAAAGTCTTAGTGGCAATGAGTGGTGGTATCGACAGCACCGTCACAGCATTAATGCTTAATGACCAGGGCTATGAAGTGGTTGGCATT
>VBAU01000261.1:4241-5804 GCA_005883855.1 Bacteroidota bacterium | reverse complement strand
TGGATGTTTTAGAGCGTTCACCAGGCGTCATAGTCGACAGGCAGAATAATGGTGTTTCTATTAACGGTAAAGACGGCGTGGTAGTGATGATCAATGGGCGGATAAATCACATGCCTGTTTCAGCGGTCGTTCAGATGTTGGCAGGTATGCCGGCCGATAATGTCGAGAAACTGGAAATCATAACGACACCGCCCGCTAATTTCGATGCGGAAGGTAACGCCGGTTATATCAATATTGTTTTGAAAAAGAATTCTCAGTTTGGTACCAATGGGTCGTTCTCATTCACCGCAGGGTACAGCAGGGGTTTAATCTCAACCGCAACTGGCAATTTTAACCACCGGCAAAAAAGATGGAATCTTTATGGAAATTACTCACTAAATCGCATTGAATCAGATCAAACCGCGCGGCTTTATCATGGCAGTTATTACCAGGGAAATTTCCTGGAGGACTATGCAAACAGCGAGCGTGATCCCGTTGAAACTATCAGTGATCTGAAAATTGGAGTTGATTACGATTTGAAAAAAGATCTTGTGATTGGTGCATTAGTCAGCCTTTTTGATCGCGGCTGGAATATGGATGCCTTTAATCAATCGTTTGATTATACCAACGGAAAATTGGATACAATGGTCAATGTGGTAAACAGGGAAAAACATCCTTTAAACAGTTATGACATCAATGTTAATGTTCAAAAAAATTACCGAAACGCTAAGCTCACATTGAATCTCGATTACATGAATTACAAAGAGAAGAATCCGGTGACCTATGTCAACTACTATTATGATGGAAGTTCAAACTTCCTTGGCGAGGAATATGTAAGAAGTTACAAGAACACCCCGGTGCAATTATGGGTAGGCGCACTTGATTACGATCAAAACCTGGGGAAAAAGGGCAACATCAGCGGTGGATTAAAAACAACTTTTTCCTCTTTCACTAATGTTGTAGAAGTAGATCAATTCTCCCAGTCTACGTGGGTAGCAATTCCGGAATTTACTGCTACTTATTTTCTCGAGGAGAATATTACCGCAGGTTATGCAAATTTTGAGTGGTCATTCAGTGACAAAACAAAAATGAAATCCGGTCTCCGTTATGAGTACACCAACTCGAATCTTAAAACAGAGACAGAAAAAAAGCTGGTTGATAAACATTACGGTAAATTCTTTCCCAGCCTCTTTTTGTCACATAATATGTCGGCTGATAAATTTATAGCGTTTGCATACAGTCGCAGAATTACACGGCCTACATTCTGGAATCTTGCACCCTTTGTCATTTTTATGGATCCCAACAGTTTTTTTTCGGGCAACCCGGCGCTTCAGCCTGCCATAACCGACAATGCCAACGTTTCACTCTCGTTAAAATCAAAGGTGATTTCCATCTCGTACAGCTTTGAATCGAGCCCAATTACGAATTTCTCGCCGCATGTTGACCCCGTAACAAATAAGCAAACCCTGGCAGCTGAAAATCAAAAAAACGCGAAAACACTTAATCTGAATTTATCGTTACCAATTAATGTCACCAAATGGTGGAACATGCAAGTAAGCGCAAGTGCAAATTATCAAAAGCTTA
>VBAU01000261.1:0-4233 GCA_005883855.1 Bacteroidota bacterium | reverse complement strand
ACAATAAAGAACCCGTTGAACTGGAAACAAAAAATGGCTTTGTGAGCGTGTTGGAAAGTATAAAGCTGCCAAAAGGTTATGGTTTTTCCCTTTCCGGTTTTTATAATTCAGGTGGATTATTTGGTATTTCAAGAGCCGAGGGCTTTGGCTCACTTGACGCGGGATGTCAGAAAAAGTTCCGTAACCAAAAATCCATGCTGCGTTTAAATTACACGAATATTTTGAACACTGTGAAGTATAGGTTTTCAGCAAACATTCCCGAAAAAAATCTGTATAGCTCAGCACAGATCTTGTTTTCGCATCCGGGTATTCACCTCACGTTCACCCATAGTTTCGGAAGTGAAAAAGTAAAAGCAAAGAGAGATCGTTCGACTGGTACGGAAGAGGAAAAAAACAGGCTTAAACTTTAGTGGGACTCTAACCCAATGTAAGCATTTAGTTCCTGCGACCGCATGAAATCGGCGATGCTAAACTGGTGAGAGGATTGTGGAGAAAAAAATGAAGACATCGACCTCCGAACTGATTGCTCTGTTGCAATCAGCTAATCTTTCGTTATAGTAAACTGTTGTTTCGTTCTTCACTTTCTTGATTGTCACTATCCGTAATGGGATTCAGACGAAGCGGAGTTGAGTCCATTATCTGTTTCACCTGCGCCTGGAGAAATGAATTTTCCTGGCGTTGAAGTTACATTTGTAACGTCACCTAGCCGTCCGTCTCAATTTCATAATCAACCATGTTCGAATTCCCTTCTGTCGCGACTACATTATTTGGCCAGGGATAACACGGATTTGCACAGATGAATTCTTGCATTGAGTTTATCCATGTTCATTTGTGCAATCTGCGGCAACAATAGCAATCAATCTCGGGCCAACAGTGATGGTTGATTACATCGGCACCCGTTTCTTGTTAGCTACAGGTTTTAGCCTCTTAGAAACCTGCCTAAAGTACCACAAGGTGAGAAGTGGCAATGCAAGCACCTGGAATAAGAAAACAAGCAATGAGGGCAGACCGTCAAGTTGATTTTCATTTGTCCGTATAAGAATTTGTTGTCCCAATGGACCATTGGAGAAAACAACTATATCAAATAGATTCCAACCAAAATGTAGCCCGACGGGAAGGTAGAGAGATTTTGTTTTTCCAAAAGCAAATGCGAGCATGAGGCCAAAAATGCCTGTCATGAAAAAGATGATGGTCATTTGAGCAGGGCTACCGAATGAATTATGAGAAAACCAATGATAAACACCAAAGCAAACAGCTGAAAGGATACACGCGATTCTAACCCCAAATTTGCCGATCGCAATATAAAGTAAGGCACCCCTAAAAATAAGTTCTTCAAATAACACTGATTTAAGAGTCCACCAGGAAGCTGCCCATATAGCCTGAGTGGTTAATTGTTTATTGATTGTCCAACTGTTATTCGCAAAGGCCGTTGACATTAGATGGTAAATAATGCAACAAGCAGCCGCCAATACAAGTCCAACCCCCAAATCTGTTATTCTCTTGATTGTAGGCTTAAATCCCAAAACCGAAAGATCCTTTTTGTCGATGAACCAAAGCAGAAGCGAAGAAATAATAAGTTCAACAATGATTCCAATCATTCTGCCCGGTCTTTTTGTTAAGGTGACTTTATCCCGTATGGACCTTATGAATAGATATTTAAATCGAGAAAGTGATTCCTGAATTTTCCATCCGGATCGTATTTTTTTACTAGCGCCAGGAAATCCCGGAATCTCTCATATCGTTCGTGAAGAACGGATGGACTTACGGTAAACAGTTTTCCCCAATGAGGCTTCACCTTGTACGGAGCCAATTCCGACTCGATCATCGGAATAAGTTTGCCCACTTCATCCGGATTTTGTTTCCAGGTGAAGTGAATGGCAACACAGTCCTGGTGATAGCAGGGACTCATCCATAAGTTATCAGCTGCAATAGTTCGTATTTCAGAAATAAGCAACTGCGGGCTAATAAGTTCTTTCTTTTTTTCCAGCGCGAGTATTGCTTCTACAGCGTTACCATGCGGCACGAAAAATTCTGATTGGAGTTCTTTACCTCCACTAGGCTTGAATCCCATCTTAAAATGCGGCAATCGGTTATACCATGGACCGGGCACGCCCATTTGGGCGGTACAATTCTCTGCAGACAACTCAATAATCGGATGAAGGTTTTTCGTTGCTGCTTTCGCCCCAAAAAAATCATTTCCTAAATCGGTCAGATTCTTATCTGTACGGCGTTTGATCCAAACCTGGCTGATCTTTTGATCAAGCCAGTTCGTAAATAAGCTCACACTGTAACCACTAGACATGATTTCATCAAAATGCTGCTGTAACAATGCAAGAGGAAGTTCCTGGAACACATCCTGTCTTACCTGGAAACTTTTTTCAACTTCCAGTGTCATGTTGATCACAATACCGACCGCTCCTAATCCTACTACTAGTCCGGAAAAATCTGGGTTGCTGCGGTCCACGTTTACAATTTCTCCTTGAGGAGTAACAATTTGGAATGCCAGTACGTGCGACGCCAGGTTACCAAGTGTTATGCCTGACCCGTGCGTTGCGGTTGCGCATGCGCCTGCTACCGTAATATGAGGAAGAGAGGCCAGGTTGTGTAATGCAAATCCCTTTGAATCGAGTTCCTCCGCAAAATCACCATAGCGTGCCCCGCCTTCTATTGTAAGGGTGTTTTTGCCTGTGTCCAATTGCAGCATCTTGTTGAGACGCCGCGTCGATATTTGATTTTTTGGACTGTCCGCGATGTCGTTAAAACAGTGCCGCGATCCGAGTGCTTTTTGTTTGTCGAGTTGTTTTACGAGTTGTTGTAATTCCTCTGGCGATGCGGGCTCATAATGATTACCTGCTTTGTAAGCATAATTTCCGGCCCAGTTCTTTCGCATGTTTTCTTCGGGCTTGCTATTGCAGGACAGTTGAGGCATCAGCATTCCTCCGGCAAATATTAAAGAAGAGGTTTTGACGAAGTCTTTGCGTTTCATTAGCAACCGTCACTATTGAAGTATTCAAATTGCCGACTAAAGTAGCAAGTTTCAATGACCCGACATAATAATCTGGTGTTGAACACTGAACCATTAATCAGAGAATTCTCACTCATTGACGAGCGTTAGTTCCTTTTAAATAAAACCAGCAAACTGGACAATAACCAACAATCTTGCGTAGTTTTAGGACTTTGCATGTCGTCGCCAGATAGCCATGTGAACTTTAATTAAACGTAATCGATGCCCAAAGTCACATTCAACAACAAGCACTCCGTATTTTATGATTTTTTAAAATCGGAGGTAGACCGGTATTTTCAAGAAAAGAAGATAAGAAGGACTGGAAACTGGAGATTGTTTTTAAAATCAGCGATTCTAATTCCCTGCGCAATTGCGATGTATATTTTTGTGCTGGCTTATGCTAGCTCAATTTCCGAAATGATTTTAATCGGCGGGCTGATGGGATTTATGTTGGCATGCATTGGCTTTAATGTAATGCATGATGCTTGCCATGGCAGCTACAGCAAGTACAAAAGAATTAACGACCTTTTTGGACTAACCATGAATGCATTGGGGGGAAACGCTTTCATCTGGAAACAAAAACACAACATTATCCATCACACCTACCCAAACATAGACGGGATGGATGACGATATTGCAAAAAGCCCTGTCATTCGCCAATGCGAGACTCAAAAATGGTTTGCTATCCACCAGATACAGCATTTATATTTACCGCTTGTCTATTCCATTACATCGCTCGCATGGACATTTGTTACAGATTTTATGAAATATTTCAGTGGCAAGGTAGTTTCTACTGGAATAAGAAACATGAACTCAAGGGAACACATTATTTTTTGGGCGAGTAAAGTTTTGTATATGGGAGTTTACATACTTCTTCCTTTATTGCTGAAAGGATGGTTCTTCTGGCTGCTGTTTTTTATTTCGATGCATTTGGTGTTTGGTATGACTCTCGCATTTGTGTTCCAACTGGCGCACGTGGTCGAGCATACAGAGTTTGAAGTAGTAGAGACGGATCCAAAAACGATCGAAACAGAATGGGCCGTGTTCCAATTAAAAACCACGTCTAATTTTGCAATGGATAACAAAATTGTTTCCTGGTTTGTTGGCGGGTTGAACTTTCAGGTCGAGCATCATTTGTTTCCCCGCGTTAGTCATGTTCACTACCCCGAAATAAGTAAGATCGTGCGAAAGGCCTGTCAAACACACGGTCTGCCTTATCATCATTTTCC
>VBAU01000260.1:7022-11980 GCA_005883855.1 Bacteroidota bacterium | reverse complement strand
ATTTTCAAATCCTTGTTTTTTAGGGGATCAGATATTATTTATATTCTCGTGAAGGCCATCCTCAAACACTACCGCCGCTTCTACGCCGTACCGCAAGAAGTCACTGATCGCGCAATAATGTCGCATCTTTTAGTGCTTACGGTGTTCTTCTTTTCGCTCGGCTTTATGGTCAGCCAGATCATCATTTTCTTAATAGAGAATTAGCCCAAAGTTTCCCTTGTTGTTACCGTTACCTTCGCAGCCTTTCCATGCTGAAAGATTATTACAACATTCTGCAAATACCACCGCATGCAAGTTTGCTGGAAATAAAACAGGCCCACAGGCGGCTGGCCATGATATATCATCCCGACAAGACAAAAGACGATCCATATGCAGATACGAAGTATGAGGAAATTCGCGAGGCATATGAAGTACTCTCCAACCAGGGCAGAAAAGAAGCCTATTTGCAGGAACGCTGGTACGATCAAAGTATTGGTCAGAAAAGAAAAGTCGGGGCCACAACGCCGGTGTCCATTCTGAGACTAAGTCTTGAGTTAGAAAAATATGTTTCATCACTCGATGTACACCGGATGAACAAAGAAGGATTGTATAACTACATCAACGAGCTACTTTCTTCAGACACGGTTGAGAACCTAAACCGTTACGATGAAACTGCGATCACCCAACAGATAATTAATACAATTCTAATGGCCATGAAGCCACTGCAATTGAATTTTGCAATAGCATTGTCAAACAAACTTGAGAAGCTTGCCAACCATGATGAAATAAGTTTGCAACGAATCACAAGTTCTTTGAGGCAACATCAAAAGAGTTTTTTGTGGAAGAGATACCAGTTTTTTTTGATTATTGTCATAACGGTGCTGATCTGCCTCCTGATCTTCCTTACTTCCAAATAGTTTTTTAGTTTTTGATAATTTGAATTTATTCTTTAGTTTCAACTTTTCTATCCTTTAAAATTCTCCTTAGCCACCGTTCCAATACCATTCTTTACACCTAAACAATGTTTATGAAGAAAATTCTCATTCTCACTTCAGGGTGCATGATCATGCTTGCCTGTAACAATCAACAAAAAACCGATGCTGACACAAAGAGTGCAGCCGCGACAACAGATTCATCCACCACAAAAACACAACCGCAATCAGAATTTGCAGATCCCAAATACACTGATATGGGCAAACGGATGCTCACCCAATTTGAAAGTGGCGACGTCGATGGCTGGGCGAATAATTTTGCCGACAATGCAGTTTATCTTTGGTCAGCTGGCGACAGTCTCGCAGGGAAAAAAGCCATTACGGATTACTGGAAAACCAGAAGAGCAACCGTCATTGACTCAATCAAATTCACCAACGACATCTGGCTACCTTTAAAAGTGAACACTCCGCAGAAAGGCCCCGATTTACCAGGAGTATGGTTGTTGAGCTGGTACCAGGTAAACGTGAAATATAAGAATGGTAAAAAATTACAGTTCTGGGTACACAACGATTTTCACTACGACGCAAATGACAAAGTGGATCGTACCGTTCAATACATAGACAGAGCCCCCATAAATGCAGCGTTAGCCGCGAAGAAATAAATATTTATTCACCACCGATAAAACAAATCATGTTATGAGAAAACCGTTGTATTTACTTTCAGTGCTGGTCATTTGCAGCCTCATAGTGTACATAGTCGGATGCACGAATCAAGGTACTTCAGAAAAGAAAGAAGAGGGTACAGCTGAAAAGAAGGAAATGTCAAGCGACGAAATGATCAAGCGAGGTAACTATTTGATGATTACAAGTGGTTGTCACGACTGCCATTCGCCCAAAAAATTTGGCGCCCATGGAGAAATGATGTTGGATTCATGCCACCGATGAATGTCACGTCATTGCAGCCCGGCCAGTGGATGAGTATGTCCGGAGACCTAACTGCCTTTGTTGGTCCGTGGGGCCTGAGCTACACGGCAAACCTAACGCCAGATTCAGCCTCAGGAATCGGCGCATGGACCGAGATGCAGTTCATCAACACCATTCGAAATGGCAAGCATTTGGGAGATGGAAGACCTATCATGCCTCCCATGCCATGGCAATTTATTGGGCAAATGAACGATAATGACTTGAAAGCTATCTATGCATTTTTGAGATCATTGCCGCCAATAAAGAACGTTGTCCACGCGCCTCGGAGCTCGGATGAAGTAAAAACTATGTAGGCAGGAAAATAAAAAACAAAATTTTGGTAAGACGCTCCGCAAATCCTGCGGAGCGTCTTATTATGTATTCAGTGAGCCACCCGATATTTGCCGAAAATTTCAGCTCGCCAATTATTCAAGTCAGATACTGAATCCTGTGGAAGGCATTAGAGCGTCCCTCCCGTCCAATTAAATAATATCTTCTATTCTATGTAAAAAGCTTGATACAGGCCCTTCCATTTTGTTTGTACGATCGTCAAATGTTTCCTCATTTAACACGTCTCCCATTTTCATTGCAGCCGGCAAGTGCGAGAGAATGCTGTGCCTCTGCGAGTTCATAAACGACCGTAACTTTTCTGCGTCCGGCGTTTTGACAAACTCTTTAACAATCTCTACTGTCTCCATTGAAATACTCTCCATGTGCTTCCTTGCTTCATCGGTGCTTACGCCAGAATAATCAGCAACTTTTTTAACGGCATCATTCTCTTTACCACAATAAATTGTTGTCAGCCAGTTCTTGTTGTGATCTTCAGTCAGCAGAGAGATTCCATCTTTGCTATCACTGTATTTTATCGCGGCAGCGAGAACGGCAGGAATTGCAGCCTGCGGGAGTTTTTCCCCGGGTGACATTTTCCTTGCGTCCTTGATCTCCTGCGTATTTGGATCGACTTTTTTGAGCGGCGGATAACCCAATTTTTGTTGTATGGCGTCGACAATATTTGTAACCATAAATATCGTTTTACTTATATAAGTGAAAAAACTGTGCCTGAATTGGGGTTACGCGTTAAGAATTCAAGATTAGCGACGTGAAGAAACTAAATGAATCATAATTTGTAAGATATGGGTAAATAGAATTATCCAAAATTTGAAATTATTTTGCATCATGCATTATGTGTCCGCAGAGGGATTGACCAAGGCTTATGGAATTAAACCCCTTTTTAAAAACATTTCGTTCAACATTGAGGAGGGAGATAAAATTGCCCTCATCGCCCGCAACGGTTCAGGCAAATCGACATTGTTGAAGATCCTTGCAGGACAAGAGTTCCCTGATGAAGGAAAATTGTGGACACATAAAGATGTCGATATCGCCTTATTCGAGCAAGACCCTTCCTTTATCGAAGAGCTCTCTATTCTTGATAATATTTTTAAGCATGATCATCCCATTATCAATGCCATTAAAGAATATGAGGCGGCCAATGAGGAGAACGACCTTCACCGGGTAAATGCCGCGATTGTCAAAATGGACGAACTCGATGCCTGGGATTTTGATTCAAAAGTGAAACAGGTCCTGAGTAAATTAAATATTCACGGACTTCAGCAGCCGGTCAAGAATTTATCCGGCGGCCAAAGAAAAAGAGCGGCGCTGGCCCGAACGTTGATCGATATTGGTTTTCAACATAAGCACGTTCTCTTAATGATGGATGAGCCCACCAACCAGCTCGACGTTGACATGGTGGAATGGCTTGAATTCTTTCTTAATAAACAAAACGTCACGATTTTGCTTGTGACCCATGACAGATACTTCCTGGATTCAGTTTGTGAAGAAATATGGGAGCTGGATGAAGGAAATGTCTATACTTATAAAGGAGATTATCAAGATTACCTGGGAAAAAAATCCGCGAGAGCTGAAAGCGATGCTGCCAGCATCGATAAGGCAAGAAACGTTTACCGCAAAGAGTTGGAATGGATGCGAAAACAACCGAGGGCCAGAACAACGAAAAGCAAAAGCAGGCAGGACCGCTTTTATGAGGTGCAGAACAGGGACAAAAATGAGCAGGCTTGGGGGAAAGATCGTCGAGCTAAAGAAAGTATATAAAAGCTACCACGACAAAATCATTCTAAAAAGTTTTGATTACACATTTAAAAAAGGAGAACGCATAGGAATCATCGGGAAAAACGGAGTTGGGAAATCAACGTTCATTAATATCATCCAGGCCCTGGACCGGCCGGATAGTGGCAAAGTAAATATCGGCGACACAGTTGTGTTTGGGAATTACTCTCAGCAAGGTTTGCAGGTGGAAGAAGATTTGAGAGTAATCGAATACGTAAAGAATATTGCGGAAAATTTTCCCTTAGCCAGTGGTGGCTCGCTGAGTGCAGCGCAATTCCTTAACCTGTTTCTGTTTCCGCCCGAACAACAATATACCTATCTGAGCAATTTAAGTGGCGGTGAAAAGAGAAGATTACATTTACTTTCTATTTTGTTTCGAAATCCAAATTTTCTTTTGCTCGATGAACCTACCAATGATCTCGACCTGCCGACGCTTGGGGTGCTGGAAAATTTTTTGAGTGAGTTTGCTGGCTGCCTGGTGATCGTGTCCCACGATCGCTACTTTAGTTGATCATTTGCTCGTTTTTGAAGGTGACGGTGTGATCAGGGATTTTCCGGGAAATTATTCGCAATACCGGTTATGGCAAACGCAGCAGGAGTTGCCGGCTGCAGATTACCAGTTGCCCGAAAAAGAAATCACTGCAAGCCGTGCGGAGGCAGGTAAGAACCTGAAGAAAAAACTTTCCTACAAAGAAAAAAGAGAATTTGATTTGCTGCAAAAGGAAATTGAAGACCTGACCAGCGAAAAGGAAATGATCACAAAAAAATTCAGTGACGGTGGTCTGTCGTTCGAAGAGTTGCAGAACCTTTCCCAGCGCATCGGAAAAATCAGCAGCTTGCTTGATGCAAAAGAAATGAGATGGCTGGAATTAAGTGAGATGATAGATGAGAGTGGCTAGATGATAGTTGACGTCGCAGCAGGCGTGGTCATGTCATATTTTACGCATGTTGAAGAATTTA
>VBAU01000260.1:264-6980 GCA_005883855.1 Bacteroidota bacterium | reverse complement strand
GTTCAATCGAAGTGTTGACGACACTCCAGCATTTACACTTGCTACATGTTCCCTTTGAGAACCTCGATATTCATTTGGGAAGGAGAATTGAATTATCCAGGAGTTTTGATAAGATTGTAAATCAAGGACGCGGCGGTTTTTGTTATGAACTAAACGGCACTTTTTTCGAATTGCTGAAGGCCCTTGGTTTTGATGTCAAACTTATTTCGGCCAGAGTCCACAGCGGAGACAATGGATTCGGCCCCGAATTCGATCACATGGCTATTGTAGCCACAATACAAGACGTAAAATATTTGGTTGATGTGGGGTTCGGCGAATTCGCGTATTCGCCCTTAAAAATAGAAATGGATATGCCACAGGCGGACAGAACCGGTACTTTCATGTTTACACATCACGACAAGGATTACTTAGCCATTGACAAATTGCAGGAGCAGAATTTCACGCCCGAATACATTTTTACGGAAACAGGCAGGCAAATGGATGATTTTATTGACATGTGCAATTTTCATCAAACAAGCAGCCAATCACATTTCACACAAAAAAGAGTATGTACTATCGTGACGGAGAAAGGAAGAGTAACTATTTCGGGAAGCAAGTTGAAACAAACCGAAGGCGGAGCAATCAGTGAAATTGAGTTAGCAAACGAAGAAGAATTCAATAAAGCACTGTGGGATTACTTCAAAATAAAAATGTAACCTGGTCACAACCTTGCTTTAATAGCGTTAAGCACATCGTTTACTTCAATTTTTTCCATGCATTTAAAATGACCGAGGGGACATTTATCATAACCAATCTTCGTGCATGGACGACATCTTAGTTTATTCACCTGTAAAATATCGTAGGGCAAGCCCGTCGTAGGGCCAGTCGTGGCACCTCCCGGAGCGGTTGCGCGGTTATGTCCAGAAAGATAGTTATCTCCATAATATGGATACATTCCAAACGACGGCACCGTATTTCCCCACAATGAAATAATCGGCTTCTTGTATGCTGCCGCGATGTGCATTAGTCCTGTATCGTTGCTTACTATCAGCTTAGATTTTCTGACCAGGTCTGCACTTTCATTAATGCTGAATTTTCCACAAGCGTTGTAAACTTTCACAGAATCGACAGAAGCAATTTCGTCTGCATTCTGCCGGTCCTCCTTTCCTCCGAGCAAGATAACGGGGTGGTCAAGCTGCGAGCACAATTCTTTCAGCTTGTGCACTGGATATTTTTTTGTATTGTGGGCGGCGCCTATTACGATGCCAACGAATCCTGCATGATGAGAAGCAGGGATGTCATTTTTTTTGATTTCATCCTTGTCGGAAATAAAATAATCCAATCCTGCACCATCGTTCTTAACGCCAAATGATTCGACAGTTTTCATATAACGATCTACAATGTGAACACCCGGCATTACGTTCCACTTCAGATTAACGTAGATGTATTTTTGAATGTTGAGCTTATGAAAAGATTGAGAGGGTCTTGCCAGCGTTTTCTTCACTCTCAGGGTTCGTACGTTATTATGCAAGTCGATGATATGATCATATTCTTCTAGTTTCAGCTCATGCATCATCAAATCCCAGCTATGCGCCAGGAGGTGAATTTTGTCGAGATAAGGATTATGCTCGACAATTGAGTGAAAACTTTCTTTGGTTAAGTAATGGATTTCGGCATCAGGTAATTGCTTTTTCAAGCAGCGAACAACAGGAGTAGTGAGAACAATATCTCCAATGGAAGAAAAACGTATGATAAGAAATTTCATTAGACGAATTACACTAATTTCTACAAATTGAAACCAATTATGGAGAGCTGGCAAATTCACCTTCGAGATAATCGAGATCTTTATGGTACGTCTCTTCAGCAATCATCACCGAAACAATTCCGATTATTAAAACGACAATGCCAGTGATCCATCCGGCCTTCACATAATCGCCGGTGCTGTTATGAAGTTGGGTGAACAGTGCCGACACAAATAAAAGGGAGCCACGTACCATATTCGGAACTGTGGTTGCGGCAGTTGCCCGAATGTTTGTTCCGAATTGTTCAGCAGCCATCGTGACGAATATCGCCCAAAACCCAGTACCAAACCCCATCACGGCACTTACAAGATAAAGTTCATTTGCAGTTGATCCTTGCAAGTTAAAAAACCAAAGAATGCTGAGCGCCGTAATAGCGTAATAAATATATAGAGCATAGAGCTTTTTTCCTGCTTTTTAGCCAATGACTCACAAATCCAGCCAGAATGTCGCCGACAGAAATCGCAGCGTAAGCAAACATTACTGCTTTTCCCGGATCGATTGCTCCCCGCACCCGCATACTTGTTCCGAATTCCTTTGAAAATGTAATAAGTATGCCGATTACGTACCAGGTTGGCAAACCAATTAGTATCGAACTTAGATATTTTCTCAGTCGTTTTCCATTCGAAAACAACATAAAAAAATTTCCTTTTGAAACGTTTGAGTGTTCAATGTTTTTGAACATTCCCGATTCGAGGACGCCGACACGTACCAATAATAAAACAAATCCCAGCCCGCCACCAATAAAGTAACAGGTTCGCCAGTCAAATTCTTCTTTCAGAAAAAAAGCCACGACAGCACCGGTCAGGCCGATACCCGCCACCATCGAAGTCCCAATTCCCCTTTTTTCTTTTGGCAGCAATTCAGTTACTAATGTGATGCCTGCGCCTAACTCTCCCGCTAAACCAATCCCGGTTATGAACCGAACGATTGCATACTGGCCAACCGTTTGAACGAATCCATTGGCGATATTTCCGATCGAATACAGAATGATGGAAGCGTATAACACTCGCAATCTTCCCTTCTTGTCACCAAGTATGCCCCAGATAATCCCGCCTATCAGTAAGCCCACCATTTGAATATTAATGATGAAAAGTCCTTGTTTAGCGATGTGGGCATCATCTAAGCCAAGAGATCTCAAAGAGGGAATTCTTATGATGCTGAACAAAAGCAGGTCGTAAATATCTACGAAATATCCAAGCGCAGCGACAATAACGGGGAATGAAAAAACACCCAATTGCCTATTTGTCATAGCAAGCTTTATTACAAAAATGAAAAATTACTCAGAGTTCCAAAAAATTCAGGTCCCTGGAAAATGATTCTTTTGTGAACCACGCGGCAACTGTCGCCACAGACATAATGATCACACCTGTTATCCAACCGCCCATAACAAAATCACCAGTCACTGTTCTCAATCCTTTAAACAGCAAAATAATCAATGGCAAAAATCCGCGAACAAAATTTGGAATCGAAATAGCTGCCGTCGCTCTCAGATTCGTTCCAAATTGCTCGGCGGCCATGGTGAAATATAAAACCGATACACCCGATCCAAACCCTAAAATAGCACACGTTAAGTAAAACGTGCTCACGTCAGGGTGATATAAAAAATACAGCGCGATAAAAGCAGTCACTAGTCCATAAAAAAGGAAGAGCGTCTTTTTGCGGCTCTTAAGAACATTGCTAATGATGCCAGCACTTAAATCCCCTAAAGCAAGGCCGGCGTATTGATACATCACTGCCTTGCCCGGATCAATTTGCCCAATTCCAAATTCATTGGCGAATTTATCAGAGAATGTTACCAAAATCCCGATCGTGTACCAAACAGGAAGACCAATAAGGATACCGCGGAGATACCTCAGAAAACGTTCGCGGTTATTAAACAACATGAAAAAGTTTCCACGCCTGGCAGTTGTCTTCTTTACTTCATCAAACATCGAGCTTTCGATAAAACGTACCCTCAGCACCAGAAGCATCAAACCCAAAGCACCACCGACGTAATAACAAAGTCTCCAATCGTGAAACCACTGATTCACGAAATAAGCGGTGATCGTTCCCATTATCCCGGTTATCGCAATGACGGTTGCCGCAATGCCTCTCTTTTCTTTTGGCAGAATTTCGCTGGTGATCGTGATGCTGGCGCCCAATTCACCGGCTAAGCCGAGTCCCGCAATGAAACGAAGAAGTGTGTATTGGCCAACACTGGTGATCATGCCATTTGCGATGGACGCCAGGGAGTACAGAAGGATAGACCCGAACAACACACTTTTTCTTCCTTTCTTGTCTCCCATAACTCCCCAAATGACGCCACCAAGCAAAATGCCGATCATTTGGATGCTTAGAATGTTTTCCCCGGTTGTAAAAACAGCATCGCCTGTGAGGCCAAGGGCCTGCAAACTCGGTTTGCGAATGATGTTGAACAGAAGAAGATCATAGACATCAACGAAAAAGCCCAATGCCCCGACTATTACTGGCAGAGAGAAAATACCGTAGTCGCGTTTATCCATTCATTCATTCTTTGGTCGGTTCGTATTCTTCGTGTTTACCAAAAAACAACTTATACAGGACAGGTAATGTAGTGACGAGGATCAGGCCGATTGTAATGGCCTCAATGTGATCCTTAAGACTAAAATCAAATTTCTTTTCGACCCAATTTTGGAGAAAGAACCCCCCGAGCATCATGGAGCTTACCCAGCAAACACTTCCAACAATGTTGTAAAAGACGAAAATGTGTTTTTCCATTTTTACAACACCTGCAACAATCGGAGCGAATGTGCGAATGATTGGGAGAAACTTTGCCAGGAAGATTGTGCCTTTACCATATTTGTGATAAAAACTCTTCGCCTTCAGTAAATGCTTCCTTTTAAATAACCAGGTTTCCTTTCTTTCATACAGCAAGGGACCTGTTTTATAACCAAACCAATAGCCAACAATATTGCCGAGCACGGATGCGACCATTACGGCGATGATAATGATAATATGATAAAGTCCAAAGGGAAGTGCGCCAGCGTCAGCAACATTAAAAACTTTTTCAAGTAACTCATTCATGAATATGCCTGATGCAAACAGCAAGGAATCACCGGGAAAAAAGAAACCCACAAACAAACCGGTTTCCGCAAAGATCACAAGTAATAGAAAAAAGAAGCCTCCGTGATGTATGATCCACTCAATGAATCGCTGAATAAACCCATCTAATAAAAGAATCTCCATAGAATCGACCTCGTTTTATTTTCTCTTTAGGGGGCGGGTTCCAACGCACCTTCCCATTTGCTAACCACACTTGTCGCCAACCCATTGCCCACAACATTAGTCATTGTTCTGAACATATCGCAAAAATGATCTATTGGCAGAATTAATGCCACGCCAGCAGCAGGAATTTTAAACATTGAGCAAGTTGCCAATACCACTACTAATGCAGCCCTGGGCACTCCGGCAATTCCCTTGCTGGTTAGCATTAATACCAACAACATGGTTAATTGCGTAGCCAGGTCCATGTGTATACCATACGCCTGCGCAATGGCGATGCTTGCAAATGTCATGTACATCATGCTACCGTCAAGATTGAATGAATACCCGAGTGGTAAAATAAACGCAACAATTTTGTCTTTGCACCCAAATCGCTCTAATTCTTCAGTGAGTTTGGGGAACACGGCTTCGCTACTGGTGGTGCTAAAGGCAATTAGTAAAGGTTGCGCGATTCGTTTAAGCAAGTGAGGAAGACGGTTACGTAATACTAAGAACCCAACTGATAACAAAATGCCCCATAGCAATGCAATGCCAACTAGAAAGTACAATAGATATTGTCCATAAAAACTAAAAACCTGCAATCCCTTTGTTGCGATCACGGCGGCAATAGCACCGAACACGCCTAGCGGAGCAAACCACATTACATAACCGACCATCTTGAGAATGATATGTGAAGCCGCATCAAGGGCCTTCACGACCGGTTTTGCATATTCATGAAGAGCCGTTGCAGCGATCCCAAAAAATACGCTGAAGACAACAATTTGCAGGATTTGGTTTTTGGCCATTGCGTCGAGAACACTTGCGGGGAAAACATGGTCAACAAAAGAAGCGAGAGTAAATTCTTGTGTCTTCCCGATCAGATCTTCTGCACCTGCCGTATCCTTATTACTCAAGTCTATTGCATGCCCGGGTTGAAACAAGTTGACCAAGAACATTCCCAACAATAAACTAACCAATGACGCTGTGATGAACCATAGCAATGCCTTACCTCCTACTCTGCCAACCGTCTTCAGATCGCCAAGCTTGGCAATTCCAACAACGAGAGTACAAAACACCAGTGGCGCAATGATCATTTGCACAAGCCGAAGGAAGATGGTAGTAAGAAGTTTAATGTTGTCGGAGAATTTCTTGATGAAATCAGCAGAACTATTCTGATGGACAATATATCCGATAGTAACACCTAACACCATCGCAATAAGGATAAACACAGTTAGTCGGTTTCTCTTTATCATACTCAATTGTAAAATGGGGTCGAAAATCGGAAATTAATCTAAGAGTAAAAACATTTCATCTTAAAATGCCTTTGTTAAAAGAATTAAAGCGTTATTTAAATAATTCTTTACTTTACGAGCTATTCTAAACTACAATTACCAACTTATGAGTTTGTTTATCAAGAAGCCTCTTAATAAACTTTTAGTGGAAGCTGCTGATAGCGAAAAGGGCCTAAAGAAAACCTTAGGAGCCGGGTCTTTAATCGCTTTAGGAATAGGTGCCATTATCGGAGCGGGATTATTTTCTATTACCGGCGTTGCGGCTGCTAACAATGCAGGCCCGGCTATTACTTTATCTTTTGTTGTTGCAGGTATCGGATGTGCCTTTGCAGGATTGTGCTATGCAGAATTTGCCTCGATGATTCCGATAGCAGGGAGTGCATACACGTACTCATACGCAACGATGGGAGAATTTATTGCCTGG
>VBAU01000260.1:0-200 GCA_005883855.1 Bacteroidota bacterium | reverse complement strand
ATTTATGGAGGGATTTGGAGTGCATTTGCCTGCGAACATGATGGGTGGCCCCTGGGATGGCGGCATGGTAAATATTCCCGCCGTTTTTATTGTTGTTCTAATGAGCTTGCTGTTAATAAGAGGAACCAGTGGCAGCGCGAAGGTGAATGCATTTATAGTTGCACTGAAAGTGACGGTTGTTTTCATTTTTATTTTTCTTG
>VBAU01000259.1 GCA_005883855.1 Bacteroidota bacterium | reverse complement strand
GATAGACTGGGAAATTTATTCGTAGGAGATCAAAATTGCATACGGAAGATAACACCCGACGGCGTCGTGTCCACATTTTCCGGCAATCACTCTGTGATGGGATACAAAGATGGAGAACCTGGCGAGGCGCTGTTTTCGACCATCAACGATCTCACCATCGATGAACAAGGAAATATTTACGCCTCAGATGATAATCGTATTCGCAAAATAACACCGCAAGGTGCG
>VBAU01000258.1 GCA_005883855.1 Bacteroidota bacterium | reverse complement strand
TAATCAAAACACCCTTAACCATTAAGCAATTAAAGACCACAAAATGCCTCCGCACAAATTATATCAACTTGGTATCGTGAGTTGCCGCGACAAGCAAAGTAGTTTACAACTTCAATTTGGCATACAATAGGACGGTGTCAAGGGAACCGGAGCTGCACGAATAGAGCCCGGTTCCTTATTTTATCTGCAATGCATCAACAAAAAAAGCAAGCGAAAACAAAACCAGCTTGAGATGGGAAAGATTTTAACACTAAGGCAGAATTCAATGATGGCTGTAGTTAATGCTCCGGCAACAGTAATTGAATATTTGCCGGCGCAAAAGGTCTTAAATAAACGCATTGAATCGATCGATCTGGTGAGAGGTGTGGTGATGATCATCATGGCTCTTGATCATGTTCGGGATTATTTTCATTATGATGCTTTCATGTATAGTCCCACAGATCTGTCGAGAACCAACGTCGGATTGTTTTTTACAAGATTCATAACGCACTACTGTGCCCCGGTCTTTGTGTTCCTCGCAGGCACGTCTTCATCTCTTTATGGTCTAAAACGAAGCAAGAGTGAATTGTCTTTTTTTCTTTTAACACGGGGAGTTTGGCTGGTGTTGATAGAAATTTTTGCTGTAGGACTGTTTCGAACATTCAATCTTGCGTATACTTTTTCAAGTTTGCAGGTTATTTGGGCAATTGGACTAAGCATGATGGCTTTATCGGCCATTATTTATATGAACAGGGCTCTTATTTTATTAACAGGCCTGTTATTGGTTGTAAGTCATAATTTGCTTGACACCATACACGTCCAGGGAAATAGTTTGCCGGCATTCCTGTGGTCAATCCTCCACGATGAGAAACATTTTACTTTTGGTCGCTTCCTTGTTTTTGTACACTACCCTGTATTGCCCTGGTTAGGTGTGATGATATTGGGGTATTGCCTGGGTAGTTTATATGCCCCGGATTACGACCCTCGCCAAAGAAAAAGAATTTTACGTTTGTTGGGTGTAGGTGCGCTTGGTCTTTTTGTCATTTTACGTCTTGATAATTGGTATGGTGACGCAGCGCATTGGTCTGTGCAAACGAATGCTGTATTTAGTTTGCTTTCTTTTCTGAACGTTACGAAATATCCTCCCTCGCTTCTCTATTTGCTCATAACCTTGGCGCCTGCACTGATTTTACTTGCCAAAATGGAGAAACCCCTGAATAGTTTGTCGAGGAAAATTGTGACTTTCGGACGAGTGCCCATGTTCTATTACCTCGCTCACATTCTGCTGATACATATTCTGGCCGTGGTTGCTGCATTGATAACCGGCCATTCTGGAATGGGAATTCTAAACAATGCCGTCAACAGCATACCGGAGTTAAAAGGATATGGCTTTGGACTGGCTATTGTATATACTGTCTGGATTGCAATTGTTCTGTTACTGTATCCTCTTTGCAAATGGTTCGAACGGTACAAGAGAAATCATCAATCCGAATATTGGTGGTTAAGCTATCTGTGAGCAACTATCAACACATTTTATGAATAAAAAAAACACCGCTTATGTCAAAGATTCACGAAATTATCGCCTCTGCTGTTTTGCCAATTATAAAAGGAGCAGGAAAACTTGAAATGCAAAACGTGCTATTAGGTATCAAAGAACATAATACACCTGATATTTATCGAAATACATTACAGGGATTGCACTCAAATTTCTCGTTGCTGAAAGAGGCCGCGGTGAGAACTAAAAGCAATTTTGATGATGGGATTGTGGATATGGTGTTGGAGGCTGTTAAAGACACGGCCAACTCCGACGGGATACCTCTTTCGTAAAACTTATTTTTTCTCATGTGTGTCGTTAAACAAGCCTGGTGTTTTCACACTGGGTTTTTGTTTTGCAGAAGACATGTCGACGCGAACATAATGCAGACAAAAAAATATTTCCGCGACGATGGGAAAGAAACTACCGCCGTTTGAAAAAGGGGCTTATTTAGACAACGGTATGTATTCTAAATTGCCCGGTGCTAAAAAATTCCTTTGCAACAAATGCGCAATGAAATGCTGTAATGATAAAACATTTTTAATGACTGGATTCTAGATGTAACGTCTGAAAAAAGGTCATTCATAAATACCATAAACCTCTTAAACATGAAAATTCGGCTACTTATTTTGTTCTTATCGTGCCCCGCAGTGTATTCTATCGGGCAGGTATCCGTCCGCGGAAGAGTAACGGATGGCCGACAAAATTTATCGGCCGCAACTGTAAGTCTTCTTAATTCGGATTCTGCTTTAATAAAAAACGCGGTCACCTCCGATGACGGCCATTTTGTTTTTGAAAATCTGCGCCGTGGCAATTATCTAATTTCTTCGTCCATGGTCGGCTACAACAAATATTACTCACAGGCCATTACAGTTGAAAATAGTAGTGTCGAAATGCCGGATATCATTCTTAACGCAACATCCACAGAGCTGAGTGGAGTAACCATTAAAAGCAAAAAGCCGTTGTTTGAGCAGAAGATGGACCGGCTGGTCGTGAATGTTCAAAGCAGCATAACATCGTCCGGAGGTACCGTGCTTGAAGTTCTAGAGAAGTCGCCGGGAATCGTGGTCAACAAGCAAAATCACACTATCACCATGAACGGAAAAGCCGGTGTCCGAGTGATGATCAATGGAAAATCCACACAATTGCCTTTGGAGGTTGTTGTGCAAATGCTCGACGGCATGAGTTCAGCTAATGTTGAGAAGATTGAATTAATTACAAACCCGCCTGCGAAATACGATGCAGAAGGGAGCGCGGGGATTATCCATATTATTATGAAAGGAGATGCCGACCTCGGCACAAACGGCTCGCTCGGCGTTACCCTGGGTTCGAAATGGGCTGAAGTATTGGGGGGTCATCTCAATCTTAACCACCGACACAAAAATTTCGCATGCTTTGTTGACTATTCCATCGTAAGCGAACACAACCTCCACACGTATCATTTAAGCAGGCAGTTTCTATACAACGGTTTTGTTCAAGACATAAACGACTATAGCCGCCGGGAAAATATCACGATCCAGCAAAATGCAAATGCTGGTATCGAATTCAAACTAAGCAAGAATAGCCTGTTAAATTTTTCATTTACCGGCTACAGCCGAAACTGGGATATGAATGCTGTAACAAATGACATTAGTCGCATTGCAAAAGATTCAAGCCTCATTAGCAGCATGGGTGTACACGAATCAAATATTTGGCAGAGCGCAAGTGCAGGCATGGGCTTGCAATCAAAAGTCAATTCAAACACTGACATAAGTTTTAACCTCGATTACCTTTACTATCACAATAATAATCCATCCCAATATGATAATCTGTTTTCCAATCACTACAATGCGAATGACGGCTCGAAGATTGATGTGAAGAAAACGACCCCTATCCAGTTTCTTATTGCAACTGCGGATTACAAGCATGTTTATTCACCAGTTCTCACAATGGAAGCAGGCCTTAAAGCGGTCACATCAACTCTTGATAACGACGTATTGGTTCAACGATTTCAAAATAATACATGGCTGACAGATTCCATTTTTACATCGTATTCAAATTTCAAAGAGCAGGTGGGTGCCGCTTACATTTCCACCATATGGCAACCTGGAAACCAATGGACAATTAACAGTGGCCTTCGTTATGAATATACGCACACGACCATCGGCACGCCAAATCAAAAAAACCTGGTAAACAGGAAAGGCGGATATTTATTTCCAAATCTGAGTTTTGAAAAAGGTCTTGCCAAAAATCAAACCGTTGAACTCTCGTACTCGCGAAGGATTAACAGGCCTACCTATAATGACATAGCACCGTTCGTGTTCTTTTGGGGACCGAATAGCTTCGACGGAGGAAACACTGAACTACAAGCCGCTATCTCTGATGCAGCAAAAATCGGATACCACATAAAC
>VBAU01000224.1 GCA_005883855.1 Bacteroidota bacterium | reverse complement strand
ACAAGTGGAACATGATCCAAAACATGCTTTTTCATTGACCGGTTATGTTAACACAGTGGTTTCAACTATGGATTCGATTGGCGGATCATACAAGGAAAGTTCTTTTGAAGATTTCTCTGAAAGATTTAGTGAAGTTGTACAAGTCATGATTGCACGCAGATTTGGAAATGTAAGTTTACAGCTAAGTCCAACTTACGTTTATACGAATTATGTCGTGCCTGGACCGGATGACAGGAATCTTTTTGCTCTTGGTGCAGGGGTCCGACTTCCCCTTTCAAAGAAAATATTCATCATTGCCGATTATTTCCACACGTTTCGCTCCAAGCAGAGCACTGATTATTTAAAAAGTCATAATATTCATTTGTATGACGCTTTGGGAGTAGGCATCGAAATAGTAACCCAGGGTCACGTCTTCCACATGAATTTTACTAACGCAAGATCTATTCTGGAGAATCGATTTATTCCTCGCACGTACACGTCATGGGGAGATGGTCAATATCGGTGGGGCTTCACAATCGCCAGGGATTTTCAAATATTTAGAGATCAGAAAAACAAATAGAATAGCGGCAAAGCTCCGAGCTGTGAGCTATGCGCTACAAGCTACAAGCTGTAAGCTATTCCGTTTATTCATGATTGCTGTAACATGTGAAAAGCTGGCTCACAGCTCGCAGCCCATAGCTTATAGCTTGTGGCTTGCAGCTTGCCGCCTTCCTACAATACCCACTCCACCTCACCAAAATCAAGTCTTTCTTCGATGCCGTGTTCAATAACAAGTTGACCGCTTTCATTCACGTTTTTGACGGTGGCTGCGAAGACGCGGTTGAGTCGTTTAAATTTAACAATCTCATTTTTTTTATAAAGAAGATTGCCGTACTCACTATGGATAGTTTCAAACCCTTCGTTCATCAATTTCTTATACGTCTGATCAAGGCATTCACACAGTTCCTTCCCCAGCGCTACCGTGTCAAACTCGTTGCCTGTGATCTGTTTTAGGGACCCTGCATTCTTTATCGCCGTAGGGAATTTTGTTTGATTAACATTAACTCCAATACCGATAACTGCCCAATTCCAGGTTGTTGGTCCTTTCTTCCTTTTCCCGATCACATTCTCTATGAGAATACCTGCAATCTTGTTGTTCCTCCAGTATAGGTCGTTTGGCCATTTGATAGCCATCGATGCGCCTGCATATTTACTGAGGAAATAGTATGTGGCAACGGCCACACAGGCGCTGAGCTGAAATAGCTGAAATAGTTGCAAGAAACTGGGCGTCAACACAACGGTCATGGTGATATTTGCATCCTTTTCTGTGGCCCACGATTTGCCGCGTTGACCTTTGCCGGTTGTTTGCTCATGAGCAAAATAGCAAGTTCCCGGCCGTGCCAGATTAGCATGTATTTGGGCGAGGGCATAGTTATTGGTACTGTCCACGGATTGCAGCTCGATGAATGGTGATCCAAGGGAATAGCCAACAGAAGGGAGTGGCAATTAATTAGTATTTTTGACAAAGATAGAAGAGCAGCGATGACAACCGTGAAGAGTCCCGGTGATGCCGGGGATGCCGACCTAAATTGGCGGTACGATGCAACGGAATAAAATAAAATAACCGGACGCTCGTCTCTTAATATAAATCGCCCTCAAAATAAATTCATAAACCTGCCTGCCGAACGTCGCGCTGACCTAAAGCGTGGCACACAGCAGGCAAAAAAATCGTTTGATTATTGGAACAACTGGTATTACTCGCTACCCGCAAAAAGAAAGGCCATAACCGGTTATCGAAGAGTTCGAAAATCATTAAAACCATAATCCACGCAATTCAACAAAAAAAAGGAGAGGATATTATTTCGCTTGACCTGCGCAAAATTCTGGAAGCCGTAGCAGATTTTTTTATAATCTGTGAAGCTGGCAACCAACCGCAGATTCGGGCGATTTCTGATTTTGTAGAGGAACAGGTTAAAAAGAAATGTGGCGAAATACCCTATCGGCATGAGGGAATGAAACACCTGCAATGGGTGCTGATTGACTATATAAATGTCGTAGTGCATATCATGCTGCCGGAGATGAGAAAATTTTATAAGCTGGAAGAGATGTGGAGCGATGCAGCATCAGAAAAATATTCGGAATAAGGCCGCTTTGGGCAACGATTTGAAGCGTACTTTGTTAAATATTAGAATGGATAAAACATTTTTTACTTAAAAGTCTTAATTAGCAGGAAGAAGAGAAATTTATGTCACAGGAACCATACAACAAGGGCGATAGATCGAACTTGCCTCGTTTTAATAATCGACCCACCGGCGACGACAATACTCCCCGCAAAGGACCACGCTTCAGTATTTATTGGATATATGCCATCATATTTGCTGTATTGATAATGATCCAAATCCTGAATCCTTTTTCAAGCAGTACGGCGAAAACCACTCCGAATGAATTCAAGCAAATGGTGCTGAGAGGTGATGTCGAAAAATACACGATCATCTCCAATAGAAATATCGTACGGGTGTATTTGAAACCATCAAGCATCGATGCGTATCGAAATAAATTGAAGACGGGACTGGGCGGAAAGGTGAGTACAGAAGGTCCTCATTTTTACTTCAAATACTCCGGGGATTTTGAAAAACAGATGGCTGATTTTTACGTTCAAAACAATAAGCCATTTGATCAACAGATCTTCTATGAAGTGGATCAGGAACGAGACTGGTTTGGAGGAGCCTTGCAATTCTTACTACCGTTGCTTCTTTTCATAGCATTGTGGGTGCTACTCATGCGCAAGATGGGCGGCAGTGGCGGCGGAGGCGGCGGACCTGGCGGAATTTTTAATATTGGTAAATCAAGGGCTACACTGTTTGATAAGGGAACCAAGGTGAGTATCACTTTCGCCGATGTTGCCGGTCTCGATGAAGCGAAAGTGGAAGTCATGGAGATCGTTGACTTTCTCAAAAATCCTAAAAAATATACTGCGCTTGGAGGTAAAATTCCAAAGGGAGCATTGTTGATTGGTCCTCCCGGCACGGGTAAGACACTCCTGGCAAAGGCGATGGCCGGAGAGGCTCAAGTGCCTTTCTTCAGCATGAGTGGTTCTGATTTTGTTGAGTTATTTGTCGGCGTAGGTGCCAGCCGTGTCCGTGATCTTTTTAAGCAAGCCCGCGAAAAAGCTCCGTGTATAATTTTTATTGATGAGATAGATGCCATCGGTCGTGCGAGAGGAAAGAATATGATGATGAGTAATGATGAGCGAGAAAGCACATTGAACCAATTATTGGTTGAAATGGATGGTTTCGGAACCGACACCGGCATTATCGTGCTGGCCGCCACTAACCGCCCTGATGTGTTGGACACAGCTTTGCTTCGCCCCGGTCGTTTCGATAGGCAGATATCCATCGATAAGCCAGACATGAAAGGCCGTGAGGCAATTTTCAAGGTCCACTTAAAACCAATCAAGATCTCAAAAACACTAGACATACGTAAGCTGGCTGAGCAAACTCCTGGTTTTGCTGGTGCCGATATAGCCAATGTTTGTAATGAAGCGGCTCTGATTGCTGCGCGAAAAGGAAAAGATGCGGTTAGCATGGACGATTTCCAGGACGCGGTGGACAGAGTAATCGGTGGACTCGAGAAAAAGAGCAAAATCATTTTACCTGAAGAGAAGAGGATCATTGCCTACCATGAGGCTGGTCACGCGGTATGTGGCTGGTATTTGGAACATGCTTACCCCCTCCTGAAAGTTACCATCGTGCCGAGAGGAACCGCTGCATTGGGATACGCGCAATACACGCCCAAAGAACAATATTTGTATAACACCGATCAGTTGATGGACCAGGTGTGCATGACGCTGGGCGGCCGCGCGAGCGAAGAGATATTCTTTAACAAAATCTCCACAGGTGCGCAGAATGATTTGCAGCAAATCACGCGGATAGCCTACGCCATGGTCACAGTCTACGGCATGAACGATAAAGTGGGTAACATAAGTTATTATGATCCACAGCAGGAAAATGCGTTTACAAAACCATATTCAGAAGAAACAGCTAAGATTATCGATGAAGAGGTTCGAAAACTGATTGATGAGGCGTATGACAGAACAAAGGCTCTGTTGAGAGAAAAGCAACCACAGGTTGAAAAATTGGCAGAGGCTTTGCTTGAGAAAGAAGTATTATTCCAGAGTGATGTAGAAGCGCTGATCGGTAAACGGCCCTATGAAGAAAAGAAAGCGTTGGAGCCCGAACATGCAGGGGAGATTTCAGAAGGAGTGCCTCCCTATGATAGTGATGTTACCAACAAATCGTTACACTAAGAACAGAGTCGATGAATATTTCTCCGTCAAAAGAAAATATTTTAAAGAAAATACGAGAGGCGTTGATCCATTCAACGCCTCTTCCTTTTCCGCAAAGTGAGGGAAAGAATTCCATATTTCCAACCAGCCAGCAGGAGCTCGAGATCGAGTTTGCCGAGCAGTTTACGAGACTCCAGGGCAAGTTTATTTTTTGCTTGAATCAACAGGAACTCGCTTTTCAGTTCAACAGCCTCGTTAAGAAACAAGGTTGGAAAAAGATCTATTGCAGGGAAGAGCCTCTCATGAAATTATTCGATTCACAGGTAACGGAATTGCTGACCGACGATCTTCCCGGTTGTGATCTTTCCATAACTAGTTGCGAGGCCCTCGTGGCAAGAACTGGCAGCATGGTTATGACTACAGCTCAATCCAGTGGCCGTACAGTGAGTGTATATGCTCCGGTCCACATCTGTATCGGCTACACGAATCAACTGGTGTTCGATGTAAAAGATGCCTTGCAATTGATCAAAACCAGATACAGCGATCGGTTACCATCATTGATCAGCTTTGCTACAGGTCCCAGCCGGACCGCTGACATTGAAAAAACTCTCGTCGTTGGCGTTCATGGGCCGAAAGAAGTTTATTGCTTTCTCGTAGATGAATAAATGCTTTCTCCTTAGTATTTTTAGTGCATGAATAGTCCGGGGGTTCACAAATTATTTGTTTACGGCTCCTTGCGCAGCGGTTTTAAAAGCCACGCGTACGAATACATCAGTCGATTTTTTTCTTTTGTTGGGGATGCAAAAGTGAACGGAAAATTGTTTGATCTTGGAACTTATCCCGCTGGTGTTCCGTCCGACGATGAAAATTATATCATTGGTGAATTGTATACCATTAAGAACGAACCTGAATTCGCCTGGGCCATCGGGCAGTTAGATGACTATGAAGGAGTTGCCGTCGAATCCGATGAAGTTCAATTGTACCAACGAGGGCTGGTAGATGTAATTATAAATGACACCAAAACTGCTGCATGGATCTACTGGTACATGGGAAGTGTTGAAGGGAAACCGTTAATACAATCGGGTGACATGATTGAATATCTTCAGCAAAAGAATAATCCAAGTGCAACTTCCGCCCAATAAAAAAATTTATTTCATTTCCGATTTTCATCTTGGCGCTCCCGATTACAAAAGCAGTCTCGAGAGGGAAAAAGTTGTCGTTCAGTTTCTGGATGATATAAAGAAAGATGCTTCTGAAGTTTTTATTGTCGGCGATATTTTCGACTTCTGGTATGAGTACCGAAAAGTGGTTCCCAAAGGTTATGTCAGGCTATTAGGCAAACTGGCTGAGGTTACGGATGCAGGAATCAAAATGCATGTCTTCGTTGGCAACCATGATATGTGGATGAAGAATTACTTTCAGCAGGAACTGAACATCCCGGTTTATTTTAATTCAAAAGATTTTGAATGGAATGGGAAAACGTTTCACATCGCTCATGGTGATGGATTAGGACCGGGGGATCACCGTTATAAATTCATAAAAAGGGTGTTTAGGAACAGCTTTAGCCAGTGGTTGTTTGGCATTTTTCCACCTTATATGGGAATGGGACTGGCCAATTTTTTGAGCCGCCGAAGCCGGGCCCAGACCGGGGTTTCAGAAGAAGTTTTCCTTGGTGAGGATAAGGAATGGCTGATTATCTACAGCAAGGAAATGGCAAAGAAGAAAAATTTTGATTTTTTTGTGTTTGGCCATAGACACTTGCCCATTGATTTTCGTCTGAGTAATGGCA
Organism: Bacteroidota bacterium; assembly: GCA_005883855.1. Lineage (GTDB taxonomy): Bacteria > Bacteroidota > Bacteroidia > Chitinophagales > Chitinophagaceae > VBAU01. Next base: position 7,325 of record VBAU01000224.1, on the reverse strand, counting down.
GCCGATATATCAATTTAGGTGACTGGATTCGTTATTACACGTATGCAGTGTTTGATGGAGATCGGCTGGAGTTAAAATCTTACAAAGGGAGAGATGAAAAAATAATTCGCCATTAAACCTATAAGCTCTTGTAGACCTTATAGGTTTTTACCAAGAAAGCAATGAAGAAACTCATTTTTATAACCATAGTCGCCATCGCATGCCTCCAGCTACAAGCGCAGGATCTCTCCTATAAATTAATCGCCTTTATCAAAGGTGACATAGTAGATTTTAGCGTTGACAATCTCGACAATGTTTACGTTCTCACAAGCACCGACCAACTTAAAAAATACAACGCCAATGGCGATTCCGTAGCAGTGTTCAACAACGTAAGAAAGTTCGGAAAGGTCTCAACAATCGATGTATCCAATCCACTTAAGGTCTTACTTTACTATAAGGATTTTACAACCATCGTAGTGCTTGACCGTTTACTAAGTATTCGCAACATCATCGACTTGCGCAAACAGAATATTTTCCAGGTCAACGCTATCGGCCAGTCTTACGATAATAACATATGGGTTTATGATGAAGGTAACAGCAAATTGAAAAAAATAGATGACCAGGGAAAGACATTGCTGGAAACAACCGACTTTCGCCAGCTGTTTGACCATGCACCTGAAATAAGAAATATATTCGACCAGGACGGATTTGTTTACTTATACGATCCTCAGCAAAGCGTTTTTGTCTTCGATTATTACGGCGCTCTCAGGAACAAGATACTGATCAATGGGTGGGATGACCTTAAGGTGGCTGGTAAATTTATTTTTGGAATCAACAACGACACATTGCATCGATACGAGATCAATACTTTTCGCACGGTGCAAGAGAAGCTTCCGGGACCTTTAAAAAATTCCTCCAAAGTAAATTTCACCTCGGCGCGGTTGTACGCTTTAAAGAAAGACTTGCTCGAAATTTACTCTCTTCACTGAGCATGGATAGTTTGTTTTAATTTTATTTCAAATTGGCAAGCATTCATGAATGATTTTTTCAGCCGGCTTTATTTTGACAACGAGGTTAAAGACTACCTGATCGTGTTCGGCGTCATTGTATTTATTCTGCTACTCAAACGAATTATCTCCAAATATTTCGCCGCGCTGATTTTCTCGCTTGTAAAACGGGTCTCGAAAAACGTAGACAAGAAATCATTTATTGACCTGGTGATCCATCCGCTGGGGGTGTTCTTAGTCGTGCTGGTTTCCCTTATCGCCTTGCACAAACTTAAGTTTCCGGGCAGGTGGAACGTGGAGGTCTACCGTTACACGTTGAAAGATATTTTTCATGCCCTTGGTACCACCGTGCTGATCATCTCTTTTATCTGGCTGCTGTTGCGCATGGTGGATTTCATTGCGATGATCATGGAGAAAAAAGCAGCACTCACTGAAGGAATCGCCGACAACCAGCTCATCTTATTTTTCAAAGATTTTTCAAAGATCATTCTCTGCGTCGCCGGGATTTTGATGACCCTGCACTTCGCATTTAACCTACATATCGGCAACTTGTTTACAGGCTTGAGTATTGTAGGCGCTGCCGTTGCTTTGTCATTGCGGGAAAGTCTTGAGAACTTAATTGCCTCATTCGTCATCTTTTTTGATAAACCATTTTCAAATGGTGATCTTGTGAAAGTGCAAGACATCACCGGCACGGTTGAGAGGATCGGCCTTCGCAGCACACGCATTCGCACCGATCAAAAGACTTATGTTACGGTCCCTAATAAACAGATGGTAGATAGCATACTTGATAACCTATCACTTCGCACCCAGCGCAAAGGTGAATTAAGGCTTGAGATAGATCTGAATACTCCCTCAGCCAAGGTGCAGGAGCTCATCGGCGGTATCAAAAACATTTTGAAGAAAAAGGAAATTGAAACTTCCTCCGTGTTGATGGACGCCATCGCAGGAAATGCATTGATGGTTAACGGCGAGTATTTTACCGCGCCGGTCACGCAAAGTGAATTCAATTCGATAAAGGAGCAAGTCAATATTTCCGTCCTGCAACTGATGGAAACGCTCGAAGTTCAAATTGCCGGGGCAAACAGGGAAATTCGGATCATTGACCGGGAGAAGCAGGAATGGAAGCAATGATCTCCCCAAGTTCCTTGTCAATCATTCCATACTTTCCATACTCAACTATCCGACCTACCTCTTTTCCGTTATTCATCACAATAATTGTAGGAACATTGATAATATTCATCGCTTCGGCCAGATGGCTCAGTGTTTTCTTGCTTCTGTCGACACCAATGAGCGTAACCTTATCCTCAGGAACACCGGCGGCATCGAGGAGAGAGTAAAACTTGGGAATAATAAAATGAGAATCCTCGCACCATGTTCCCATGAATGCGATGAATTCAAGATTGGTGTTTTTCTTTAGTTCAGCAACGACCTGAGATTGGGGAGTATAAGCCTTTAGATTTTCCGCCCACCACGCAAACGCAGTATCATGTTCCACTTCCTGTCTCGAAATAATTCCCTTCAGAATCTTATTTCCCTTATTGTCCCTCGAAATCTCAGCCTGCGATTGAGCAAAAATTGAGCCACTCAGGATAAAAACACTAATAATCGAGATCAATATTTTCGTCATAAAAAATGATTCGCAAAATTACGGTTGATGACGCTTAGGTGCCGTTAAATGTTGCAAGTGGCGGAAGTAAATCCGAAATCCGAAATTACAACATCGAAAAACCCAGTTTGACGTTGAACGACAGAGACTAGAATTACTTCAGGAATCCCACGAGTTGGAAACATTTTTGGTTCGATCCATAGAAAACTCGAGATGCATATGAAAGTTTAGACTTATTTCGGATTTCGATATGCGGATTTAAATTTCGGATTTCGCCTCAAAGGCTTGCTTTCAGCTCCAAAAAGAAACTCTTGATCTTTTCAAGCGATTGAATCATCTCAAACTTCTCGTTGGTGCGTTTAGCATTTTTGAGAAATTCTTTTGCGCCTTCAAGCGTAAACTTACGACGGCGGAGCAGGTCGTAGATCAATAGCAGATTTTTTACATCAATCGGCCGGAAAAAGCGATCGCCTTTCCTGTTCTTGCGTGGTTGTAAAATATCAAACTCGGTTTCCCAGTAGCGAACTAACGATTGATTTACTCTGAACCACTGGGCCACCTGGCCAATAGAATAATATTGTTTTTGAAAAAGGATCTCGTCGGGGGGAATCTGGACAAGATCAGCGTTTATGTCAATTTCTTTGAGTGAAGGCCTTCCTCTTTTTGAAAGGGGCCTTTTTGTCTGCTGATGTACGGTCGGTTTTTCCTCGTTCTCAATCCGTGAAGTCTCTTCTTTAACATCGCGGGCAAGAAGTGATGACATTGCAACAGCAATTTCATTTTGTTCAGGGTGCTTTTCTTCTCCGGCCGCAACAAACTTCATGGCCATTTGGGAAAACTTACTATCCATAAAGGAATTGATGATTAAAGATACGAACCCTGAAGTGTGTCCCGAACATTCGGGCCAACGAAAGTTGAACTTTGTGGAAAAGTTGCTTGCGGGAGGCTGCAAGCTATAAGCTGCAAGCTATAAGCTGCAAGCTGCACGCTCAATTCAACTAGCTGCGCAACAAAAAAGTTAGCATCGATTTAAAGTCTTGCAGCTTGCAGCATGAAGCTTGCAGCGCATCCTTCTCTAATCAAAACTCTGATTCGCGGCCGCTGCTTTCTTCAGCAACAAATCATACTGCTCAGGCGAAAGATCATTATAGAAGAAATAAACGGGATCAATTTTTTGTCCGTTCTTGTGCACTTCATAGTGACAGTGCGGACCCGTTGATTTTCCTGTGCTGCCCACCCAACCTATCACTTCGCCTCGCTTAACTTGTTGTCCAACTCTTGTTTTCACTCTCACCATGTGTCCATATAAAGTTTCATAACCATATCCGTGATTGATCACTACATGATTGCCATAGCCGTCGCCAGTATTACCCGCGACAGTAACTCTTCCGTTCGCCGTGGCATAAATCGGAGTTCCTTTAGGCGCTGCGAAATCAAGACCGGCGTGCAGCTTCACACTTTTGTAGATGGGATCAATACGATAACCAAACCCTGAGGCAATTCGATTCAGATCTTTATTGCTCACTGGCTGAATGGCGGGCGTGCATGCAAGCAGTTGCTCTTTGTTTTTTACCAGGCCGCCGAGTTCATTATAGGAAGTCTTTTGCGCGGCGACATAATGCGCCAAATTATTCAGTGAGCCGACAATAGAATTCACCAGCTCCCTTGATCGCATGTTTTCTACTCGTGTAATCTCTTCCTGCTGCGCCAACGCACGCGCCCTTGCGCTGTCGGGGATGGGATTGGCTTCAAAGATCGCGCGGTATACCTCGTTGTCTCTTTTCACCAATTCAGCAACCTGGTCCTGCGATGCTTTCACACGATCATCTAGCTCATGATATTTGTCCTGCAACCTTTCGTTTTCTATCGCCATTAATTTTTCATTGGGGGAGCCCACAAAGCGAAAAGCAAAAAATGAAATGATGGCGGCAGTAACAATGGCGGCAGCGATAAAACCAAAAATGCGAAGAAGTTTTACCCGCAAAGGGGTTTCCAGTTTTTCATACCGGAGAGTATTGGTGTTATAATAATACTTGATCTTTTTCATGATGGCGCGCCTTACCATTCCCGAAACCAGGGATAAAATGCAGCCTGAATCTTACCTTTGCGCTTCCCTGATGGAGTTCAGGCTTTGATGAAAAGGCAAATATAGCCGGATAATCAGCAAAAATCAATCCTTTTATAAATTGAAGATTCTATAAACTGTTAATGATTATTATGTTCCAGGCGGGGTTACTACTATTGAGCTGCTGTTGCGTCGCACTCTTGTGCGCTCGGATCGCTACTCGGCCCGTCAGTCGTGAATCGTCAATCGTGAATCGTGAGTACGCCCATTCAGGCGGTTTGCACATCACACGAACACGCACACTGCACGACTCGCGGCTCTTGCCTCACGAACTCACGGTGCACGACTCAAGACTCACGTCTCACGAATTCACCATTCACCATTCACCATTCACCACTCCATGACTTCGTCAACTGAAATACGCCAACAGTTTCTCGATTTCTTCAAATCAAAAGGCCACGTCATTCTTCCTTCCGCACCCATTGTCGTAAAGGATGATCCTACCCTCATGTTCACCAACGCAGGAATGAACCAGTTCAAGGATTATTTCCTGGGAAACAAACAGCCAAAACACAAACGCGTTGCTGATACTCAAAAATGTTTGCGTGTGAGTGGCAAGCACAATGATCTTGAGGAAGTGGGTGTCGATACATTTCACCACACGATGTTTGAGATGTTAGGCAATTGGAGTTTTGGTGATTACTTCAAAAAAGAAGCAATTGCGTGGAGCTGGGAATTGCTGACTGAAGTTTATAAAATTCCAAAGGACAGGTTATATGTCACCGTTTTTGCCGGTGATGAAGAAGAGAAATTACCGAAAGATGATGAAGTCATTAACGAATGGAGGAAGTATCTCGATGAAGACAGAATACTTTTATTTGGAAGAAAAGACAATTTCTGGGAAATGGGCGACACAGGTCCTTGTGGTCCCTGCTCAGAAATACACGCGGACTGTCGCCCTGATGAAGAAAGAAAAAAAATAGATGGAAAAACGTTAGTCAACCAAGACAATCCGCAGGTCATTGAAATTTGGAATAATGTATTTATCCAATTCAATCGACTGAAGGATGGAACTCTCGAACCATTGCCGGCAAAACATGTTGACACGGGAATGGGCTTCGAACGATTGGTGAGATTACTACAAAACAAAAGTTCCAATTACGATACAGATATTTTTACGGGAATTATTGAAGCGACGGAGAAAATTACGGGGAAGAAATACAGCCCATCCCCGACCCTTCCCGAAGGGAAGGGCCACCCACACCACAATACCTCAGGTAGGGAACACTCCATTGCTATGCGGAAAGATGCGACAAGCGAGGTTCGCAGCGTGGACTTTCCCCCTTCGGGGGAATTGAAGGGGGCTAAGGGGGCTATTTCCTTCCGCGTCATCGCCGATCACCTTCGCGCAATTGGTTTCACCATTGCCGACGGACAACTGCCATCAAACACCGGAGCGGGTTATGTGATCCGACGCATACTTCGCCGTGCTGTTCGCTATTATTTTTCATACCTGGATTACAAACAACCATTGCTCTGTCAGCTCATGCCATTGCTGGCTCACCAGTTTGAAAATGTTTTTCCGGAATTACAAAAGCAAATTGATTTTGTAAGTAAGGTAGTCAAGGAAGAAGAGGAGGCGTTTTTGAGAACGCTCGACAAAGGATTGAAGAGAATCGATGACATCATTGTCGAAACACAAACAGGCAACTTAAAGGTTGAAGGGTTTGCACCCACAGTGATCATATCGGGTAAGAATGCGTTCGAATTATACGACACCTACGGATTCCCAATTGACCTCACGCGATTAATTGCTATCGAAAATAATCTCACCGTTGACGAGAAAGGTTTCGACGCAGAAATGCAGCGACAAAAAAGCCGTTCACGCGCTGCCACAGCTATCGACACAGAAGACTGGGTCACGGTGAATGAAGGTGGTGATAACACATTTGTTGGTTATGATACTTTGGAAACCGAAACCAAAATCCTGAAGTATCGAAAAGTAAAAGCAAAGGGCAAAGAAAGTTTTCAATTGGTCCTTGAGAAAACCCCATTCTACGCTGAAAGTGGTGGTCAGGTCGGCGATACGGGAGAAATTATACTCCCCTCCCCGGGAGGAGAGGGACCGGGGTTGAGGCCTACCTCCCAGCAAGAAGAGATCCGGGGGGTGAGGCTCGCCGTCAACGACACCAAAAAAGAAAATGAACTCATCATCCACTTCATAGATGAGCTACCATCTGATCTAACCGGCAAAGTGATTGCAAAAGTTGACGCATTAAAGCGAAGAGATACAGCCTGGCATCATTCGGCTACACATTTGCTTCACGCCGCATTGAGAAAAGTTCTGGGAACTCATGTCATCCAAAAAGGTTCATTGGTCAACGCCGAACATCTTCGCTTTGACTTCTCTCATTTTGCAAAGATGACCGATGCCGAAATTGCCGAGGTGGATGAATTAGTGAATGAGAAGATCCGCGACAACATTCCGGTTGTCATAAAGATGATGCCAAAGGACGAAGCCATGAAAATGGGAGCGATGGCTTTATTTGGTGAGAAATACGGCGACATTGTGCGAGTTGTCATCATCGATCCAACTTACTCCATTGAATTGTGCGGTGGTACTCACGTCGGCGCCACGGGTGACATTGGCTTTTTCAAAATCACA
>VBAU01000257.1:9038-9552 GCA_005883855.1 Bacteroidota bacterium | reverse complement strand
CAGCCAACAACATGTTTTTGATCGGCGGTGCCTTGAAGCAAAAAGGGGTCATCAATTCTATGCCTGATTTGAATGACCTGGACGAAGGTGACCTTAAATACAAGATTGATTTCAAAGCTGTGTATGCAACAGTTTTAAAAAATTGGCTGGATTCTGATGATTCAGCCATTCTTGGCAAGAAATATGACCACCTGAGTTTCTGCTGATCCGTGCTGTCTATATAAATCGAAAGCATCCCATTGACGGGATGCTTTTTTAATCCGTGTTTGTTAAACAGTTTTTTTCTTGCTCGTTGCCACGCGGTAAAGGATGAACCCCATCACCGCAAAAAAGACAACCCCTAGCCATTTGTAACCTTCCGCACCTAATGATGTTGTGAGTCCGGTTTCCGCGCTAACTTTTTCCAACGCTGTGGTTACGTTTTCATTTACGGACAGGATCGCCACAATTACACCAGCCAGGGCGCCTCCAGCTACCAGGCCTGTCGCAAACAGATTTCCTTTACTCAAATCTT
>VBAU01000257.1:7247-9027 GCA_005883855.1 Bacteroidota bacterium | reverse complement strand
AGGGTGCTTCTTTTTATTTGTCCACTCCGCGATACCCCTGATGGCACCGCCAATGAAAATGGGAAGCGTGGTTGAAAGCGGTAGATAAATGCCAATCGCGAATGATAATGACCGCACTCCGCAAAGTTCCATTACAATAGCAATGAATACGCCAACCAAAACGAATTGCCAGTCAAGGTTAAAGGACAGTATTCCTTTAACGAGTGTGGCCATCAGCGTTCCCTGAGGAGCGGGGTACTTGTCCGTGCCAATTGCATGATGAATATTCTGACTTATCATTTGCGCAGTGGGCGTGTCGAGGATCTTTATTGTAGCCCCAATAGCCAGGGAGGAAACAATGACACCGATGAATAACGAGAGCTGCTGATATCTCGGTGTAGCTCCAAGCAAAAATCCCGTTTTTAAGTCCTGCGAAGTGGCACCAGCATTCGCCGCCGCAATACAGATCATTCCTCCGACCACAAGTGCCATCGGTTCATAAAAATGTCCCGTCCATTTTACGGCAATAAAAACCAGGCATGTTCCCATCAATGTGGCGATGGTCATGCCGCTGATAGGATTATTTGTGGAACCGATCAAACCCACAATCCTCGATGATACAGTAACGAAAAAAGCGCCGAAAACTATGACAAGTAATCCGAGCAACAATTTACTTCCTACTGAGCTTCCCGGGATCAAATTACCCGGCAGCAGAGCGATGATCAATATTAATATCAAGCTGCCGAGGCCAACGACTTTTATAGAAAGATCTTTTTCTGTACGAGGCACATTGCTTTCAGTTGCGATTCCTTTTGTCCCTTTTAATGAACTGATGCTGCCTTTGAATGAAGAAATGATGGTTGGAATCGTTTTGATCAATGTAATGAAACCACCTGCAGCTACGGCACCAGCTCCAATCTGCCGCACATAGGCGCGGTAAATAGCGCTCGACCAATCAGCAAAATTGTGCGTTGCAGGATCCCAACCCCCAGGTCCGCCTGGTTTTGTTATATCTAACAGGTAACCCAATTTGGCTAATTGACCAGCGATAAGATCAGGACTGATTAATGAAGCAAGGAGCGGAATAAAAACGAACCAGCTTAAGAATCCGCCTGCCACTAACACGCCAGCTATCTTGGGACCGATGATGTAACCCACTCCCATGTATTCAGGTGTTATTTCACCCGCAATTCTGGCCGATGGGAATATCTTATTTGTTTGTTTAGTAAAGAACGCCGGCACGCCGGCAATAACAATGAAAATTTTTTGAAGGACGGCGTACACGCCAGCAACCACTACACCCCATATTGCAATCTGCGCCAGCTCACCACCCTTCTCCCCAGCTTTTAATACTGACGCGCAGGCGGTTCCCTCAGGATAGGGAAGAACACCGTGTTCTTTTACAATCAATGAACGCCGCAATGGTATCATCATCAGGGTTCCAAGTATGCCACCGATAATGGCGAGGATAAGGATAGTTCCATATTTGAAATAGTCAGCACTGCTGGCCTCACTCAAAAAAAGAAAACCAGGAAATGTGAATACTACACCCGCGGCAACGCTCTCGCTTGCACTTCCCGTGGTTTGAATGATGTTGTTTTCAAGAATAGTCGTCCGTAGAAAAAGTTTGCCGAGTAAAATGGAAAGCACAGCAATGGGAATGGAAGCTGAGACAGTAAGGCCTGCTTTCAATGCCAGGTACACCGTAGCTGCGCCGAATATGATTCCGAAAATAGCACCGGTGACAACCGATTTGAAAGTAAACTCCGCCATTCGTGTTTCTGGAGCAACGAATGGTTTG
>VBAU01000257.1:0-7233 GCA_005883855.1 Bacteroidota bacterium | reverse complement strand
CGGCCATAGCGATTAGTTTTAGTTTGGAGGTTAAAAAAAGAAGTTGAATAAGTTTTCAACCCTTGAGTGATAGCCTATGCTGATCCCGTCTTCTCGCGCACGATTTGGTTCAATGACTTTATTCTTGAGTAAATTAAAATACCTCCAATAAACGCGGCAACTACGAGGATCAGGAAGAACAATTTTTTATCGTGGAAGTCATCCCAAAATCCAGTCATTACTCCTGCAACCTTGCCACCGATAGAGGTCGACAGGAACCATCCGCCCATCATTAAGGCAGTGAGCCTTGGAGGTGCTAGCTTCGATACAAACGAGAGGCCCATGGGGCTTAAAAATATTTCGCTGATCGTGAAGATGGCATATGTTAGCCACAGCCAAACGGTCGCAGCCTTGTGAGTATAAATAGATGGTACCGACATAACAGCAAAGACCATTACAAGAGCGGACAAGCCAGATATGAACATTGCCATTCCAAACTTGGATGCAGTCGAAGGTTCTTTTCCTCTTTTTCTTAACCAGCTGAAAAAGGGCACAAAGATCAGCGTGAAAACAACAATGCATAGTGGATTGATGGATTGAAATAGCTCGGTATTGGTAAGCTTCACATTGCCGCCATGTGGCCATTCGTCCTTCGGCACGTTGTTAAAATACGGATCGGGACCCATTACTTTTACAATCTTACTCGTTGTGTCAATCCTGTTTCCATTTTGTGTAACGCCGTAAACAACGGTATCAATCTTTGTTTGCTGCGTTCCATCTTTTGTCTTCTCCTTCTCGTAAACAATTTCCTTGTCGATTTTTACGACCGGCGAGTAATCTTTTACATTGACAAAAAACTCGTCCAGCTGATTCACCATTCTTGGCGTGTCAGTCACTTCCTGCAGAGGATATAATTTACTCGTGATTTTTGCGGTTGTCGGGGATGCTGCCCGGTCAGTATGTTTTTCGGCCCACAAGGTGAGGCCAGTGGCATTTTGATTATAAATCGTCCAGAACGCTATAGCGATAACAAAGATGAACAATAGGGCGCCGATTCCTTTTTTATCTTCTGACTTAGCATTCACCCACAGTGAGACATAAAATGCAATAATTGGAAGACAGGCAAAAATGAACGCGTCGTTTGCCTGAGTTCCCATTAATGCCGATCCGAATAGTTTAGTCGGAATAAACCAGCCAATCACAGCTGCGATGATTGCGGGGAGGAACACGTACGAAAAGATCTTTGACAAAGGCATGTCCTCCGGCTGCACAGGTTTTTTTACGTCCGCAGCGGAGATCTCCTTATTTTTCAACGAAGAGCCCAGGATGATTAACCCTATGATTAAGCCGACACCGGCCGCGGCAAAAGCGTAACCCCATCCATACTTATTTCGTAAATAAGCAGCGACGAAATTGCACACAAAGGCTCCGATGTTGATGCCCATGTAAAATATGTTGTAAGCATTGTCTTTTAATGGCTTCAAATCTGCCCGGTTATATATAATGCCAAGAAGCGTGGAAATATTGGGTTTGAAAAAACCATTTCCAACAATGATCAAGCTAAGAGAAACGAACATGGCCGTGTTGCCAGGCAGTGACAGGCCCAAGTAACCGGCGGCCATCAAGCTTCCTCCTAAGAAAATTGATTTGATGTAGCCAAAGTACCTGTCGGCAATTAGCCCTCCGATGAATGGCGTGAGGTAAACGAGTGCAATGAAACTTCCAACAATGTCAGCTCCGACCCGTTCATCAAATCCTTTGCCTCCCGTTTTGGTGTCTATCATATATAAAAGCAAGATGCCTACCATTAAGTAGTAGGCAAATCGTTCCCACATTTCTGTGAAGAATAGAATGTATAATGCTTTCGGGTGTCGACCCTCGTGGGTTGGTTTACCAGCAAATGCATCGGGCTGACTCATACAATCGTTTTAAATGACTAATCAGAGATTAATAATACAAAATACAGAAAATTGAACTGTGACAAAGAAATCGCCATTTTTCTTTGACAAATGTGCCGATATTCGCACGAACTTAATCCCTGTACATGCGTATCCTGTTGTTAGGCTCTGGTGGCAGAGAACATGCTCTTGCGTGGAAGATCAACCAAAGCGTTTGGGCGAATCCTCTCTACATTGCTCCGGGAAATGCCGGAACTGCTCAGTGCGGGAAAAACGTCTTACTCGACATCACAGACTTCGATGCCATTGGAAACTTTTGCCTTTCAGAAAAAATAGAAATGGTGATTGTCGGCCCGGAAGAACCATTGGTGAAAGGTCTTTATGATTATTTCAAAAGCAACGAAGGCCTTCAAAAAATTTACTTTATCGGTCCTTCAAAAAATGGTGCCCAGTTGGAAGGCAGCAAGGCCTTTGCAAAAGCATTCATGCAGCGTCATAAAGTTCCTACGGCTAAATACCGTGAGTTTGACGCGTCCAGTTTTGAAGAAGGGGTCCACTATGTTAAGGAACATCCGCTGCCCGTTGTTTTGAAGGCCGATGGTCTTGCTGCAGGAAAAGGAGTCATCATATGCCAGACATCGGTTGAAGCAGTTTCGGAATTTGAGCTAATGCTACAGAAGGCAAAGTTTGGCGAGGCGAGCAGAAAAGTCGTCGTTGAAGAATTTTTGGAAGGCATTGAGCTAAGTGTGTTTGTGCTGACAGACGGGAAAAATTATTTGTTGCTTCCTGAGGCAAAGGATTATAAAAGAATTGGAGAAGGCGACACTGGTCTCAACACAGGGGGCATGGGTGCTGTGAGCCCTGTTCCATTTGCATCTCCGCCGTTCATGCAAAAAGTGGAAAGAAAAATTATCAAACCAACCATTGATGGTTTGCACAAAGAGGAAATAGACTATAAAGGTTTTTTATTTTTTGGATTGATAAATGTAAATGGCGAACCGTATGTAATTGAATACAATTGCCGCCTGGGTGACCCCGAAACAGAAGTTGTGATACCAAGATTGGAAACGGACTTGGTTGGATTATTCGTAGCAGCCACCCAACAAGAATTGGATACTGTGAAATTGACAGTGGACGAAAAGAGCGCCGCCACGGTGATGGCTGTGAGCCACGGTTATCCCGGCATTTATGAAAAAGGATTTGAGATAAGAGGGCTGAAAAAAGCAGATAACAAAAATTTCTTCATCTTTCACTCAGGAACCAAACAGGATGGCGGAAGGATATTGACCAACGGAGGCCGCGTCTTGTGTGTAACCTCATACGGCAAAAATATCAAAGGTGCCGTCGCCAATTCGTTGGCAATTTTGGAAAAGATCGATTTTGATGGTATGTATTACCGGAGCGACATCGGGTACGAGTTCAAATAGCGGGGATGGCACTCGTAAAAACGAATTCGATTCGTAAAATTCGCGGAAATTCGCGTCATGGAGTTACACTATCACGATTACCTGCAGCTTGATAAAATACTCAACGCGCAATCTCCGGAAAGTACTAAGAAAGGTCTTGAGGCACATGATGAAATGTTATTCATCATAATTCACCAGGCATATGAGCTTTGGTTTAAACAACTGCATCACGAAGTTGATTCCATTCTGAACATCTTGGAGAAGCCCGCGCTAAATGATAATTCTCCACAATTGCAAACTGTTGTCCATCGTCTCAATCGGGTTGCGACTATTTTAAGGGTTTTAGTACACCAGGTGGACATCCTGGAGACAATGACACCGATGGATTTTCTTGATTTTCGTGACATGCTTCGACCGGCTTCCGGTTTTCAGAGCTGGCAATTCAAACAGTTGGAAGCGAAGCTGGGTTTGAAATTTGAGCATCGCCACGGGCAAGAGCATTATATCTCGCAATTACGCCAGGAGCACATTGATGTCATCAAAAAAGCGGAATCAAATAAATCGCTATTGGAGTTAGTCAACGCATGGTTGGAAAGAATGCCACTGGCTCCTTCGTTTGCCAGCGACCAAGGCACATCGTTTTGGACTGATTATCGAAACAGGTATCAAAGCAGTTTGGCAGAGGCAGAAAAAGATCACCTGGCTCTGATCGATGCAATTTTTTTTGTGGAAGATGAGCAGCGAAAAGTGAGTAGTGACAAGGCGCGTTCCCTTTCTGCGAAAGCTTGCCGTGCGGCGTTGTTCATAATGTTATACCGGGGCTATCCATTGTTGCAATTGCCTTTTCAATTATTGAATGCATTACTCGAGATCGACGAACAGTTGAGCTCGTGGCGATACAGGCACATGAACATGGTCCACAGAATGATCGGCACCAGGATAGGAACAGGTGGCAGCAGCGGGAAAGATTATTTAAAAGCTGCCGCTGACAAGCATTATATTTTTAAAGAAATTGCCCAGCTTAACAGTTTTCTGATTGAAAGAAGGAAACTGCCGACATTGTCCCTGGAATTAGAAAAGCGACTCGGCTTTGTTGCCTCCTAAAAAATTCTTTGTTGTACAAAGAAAATAAATTGTCGCGGGCAATAGCGTACTTGTTGTTAAGAAAATACACAAATCCATTTAGCAGAAACTGAAATTGCCGACAGTGGTAAAAGAAAAAAAGCGATTCGGGGTTAGCCGAAGCGCTCTTTTTTATGTTGATATATAATGAAGGCGTACGGATGTTTAGTTTTCATGGGGAATCTTCATAGGAGTTTTCATAAGAGCTTTCATAGGAGCTTTCACAGATACGTACTATATCTTTCCATTACCGTGCCAAAAAAATAGGCGTCTCAACAATTATTATCCTATTATTCATTAACAAAGAAGTCACATTAGAACACCAGCAATCAGAAGATATTGACAACGCTTAAAAGAATAAGTTTAATAGCAGCTTGATTTTCGCGAAAATCTTTAACTACAAATTGGCAGAATCGCATTCGTGACGAGTAGAAATGACAAGTCTTTCACTTTGTTAATTCAAATTATTTCCTCGTACTTTGCACCCATCAAATCCAATAGTTACAAATGGGACTTTTCAATTGGTTTACACAGGAGATTGCGATAGACTTAGGAACGGCAAATACCCTGATTATTCATAATGATGAGGTGGTGGTAAATGAACCAAGCATTGTGGCGCTCGACCGGAATAATCCGAAGAACGTGCTGGCGGTTGGCAAAAGGGCGCTGATGATGCACGAGAAAACCCATGAAAGTATCCGGACCGTAAGACCGTTGAAAGATGGCGTGATAGCAGATTTTAATGCTGCTGAACTCATGATCCGGGAAATGATCAAAATGATCTATCCCAAAAAGCCCCTCTTCCCGCCAAGCTGGAGAATGATGATCTGCATTCCTTCTTCCATTACTGAAGTTGAAAAAAGAGCGGTTCGGGATAGCGCTGAACAAGCCGGTGCAAAGGAGGTTTATCTCATTCATGAGCCGATGGCCGCGGCGCTCGGGATTGGTATCGACGTGGAAGAACCTGTAGGGAATATGATTATCGATATTGGTGGTGGAACAACGGGCATAACAGTGATTGCATTGGCCGGCATCGTGTGTGATCAATCCATTCGTATTGCCGGAGATGAATTTACAGCCGACATTATGGAAGCTCTACGGCGCTATCACAGCTTGTTGATCGGTGAGCGAACGGCTGAACAAATTAAAATCCAGATCGGGGCAGCAATGAAGGACCTCGACAGTCCACCAGATGATATCCCTGTGAACGGTCGTGATTTAGTGACAGGCATCCCAAAACAAATCATGGTGAGTTTCCAGGAAATTGCAGAAGCTTTAGATAAGAGCATTTTCAAGATTGAGGAGGCTATATTAAAAGCTCTGGAGCAGACTCCGCCGGAATTAGCGGCAGATATTTACAGGCGCGGCCTGTACCTCACCGGCGGCGGTGCGCTATTGCGCGGCCTCGATAAAAGACTAAGCCAAAAAATTAAATTACCGGTACATGTAGCTGACGACCCTTTGAAAAGTGTGGTGCGCGGAACTGGAATTGCTCTGAAAAACTATGACAGGTACCCCTTTGTTATGAGATAGCAAATCCAGCCTACTATATTCCTTCTCGTATTTAGCACCTGGTTGTTTTTGATTTTCTAAAGTTGCCTTCAGATAATAATAATAGTTATATAGCGGTCGTTGAAAGATGGGCTTACGCCGCTCCTTTGGAAAACTGCACTGGAAACAGGTGCGTAAGATTTCGAAAGGCATTGTTAATTCATAACTAATCCAAGCCCCTGGAAGATGTGAACAGAAGAATTGGAATAATTTTAATGGTAGTTCCCATACTCCATTCGCCCTTGAAGTTTGGAGGAGGCTCATATGCGTAATATATTTCTCTTCATTGGTCGGTATTTCACGTTTTTTGTTTTTCTGGTTTTCCAGGTTTTGGCCTTGTCCTTCCTATTCCGGTATAATAAATTTCACCGTGCAATGGGCATGGGTATGGCGAACGAATTGACAGGCTGGATGAACTCTAAATATGCCAATGTCGATAATTATTTTCATCTCAAGCAGGAAAGCGAGCGAATTCATCGCGTAAACGATTCCCTGATAAATCTGTTGAAGAGTAATTTTCTAAATCCGGACACGGCGACAAGATTTATACGTGACTCGATACCCTACGACACCTTAGGTCATCGGCGCCGTTACATCTGGCGTGATGCTGAAGTTGTCAGTAACTCTGTGAACGCAGAAAGAAATTATATCCAGATCAACCGGGGGTCCAAACAGGGAATCCGGGATAATATGGGAGTGTTGAATTCTGATCTTAGTCTTGTCGGGATCGTGGTCAATACCAGCGATAATTTTAGCCAGGTAATGAGTTTACTGCATGTAAAGAACAACGTGAACGCAATCATGAAAAAAAGTAGCAATGCCGGCACCATAAGTTGGGACGGCAAGAATCCATTGTTGCTTACCATGACGGGTGTTCCAAAAAGCGACACCATTGCCAAAGGCGATACAGTGTTGACCGGCACATATTCTTTGAGTTTCCCTCCGCTAAAAATGATCGGCACAGTAGCGTCGATCGTCAAAGACAATTCAAGCAGCTTTTACATTTTGCTAATAAAAACAGCAGCCAATTTTCAGAATCTGCAACACGTGTTCGTGGTAGAAAATTTACAGGGTGACGAGCAGGAAAGCCTGGATAAGGCAACGAGAAAAAAAATTGATGAACTAAAAAAACCGGGCAAATGAGCGACCTAGTAAAAAATATTTTTCGCTTTGCACTTTTTATCCTTGTTCAGTGGTTCGTGTTGTTCAAGGTTCCACCGCTTCACAGATTCATAGTCCCTTACATCTATTATCTTTTCATTCTTTGGCTTCCTTTT
>VBAU01000256.1 GCA_005883855.1 Bacteroidota bacterium | reverse complement strand
CACATCTTCTTAAATACGACAGTGCACAGGGCCGCTTTGGTGTAGATGTAAAATCAACGGAAGATTCAATTATCGTGGCAGGGGACACAATAAGAATATATGCCCAAAAAGATCCTGCGCAAATTCCCTGGAAGGATCATGATGTAGACGTTGTGTTAGAGTGTACAGGGTTTTTTACGGACAAAGCAAAAGCAGAAGCTCATTTAAAAGCAGGCGCCAAGCATGTCGTGATTTCGGCACCGGCAACGGGCGATCTGAAAACAATTGTTTTTAATGTCAACCATGACATCCTGGATGGAAGCGAAACGATTATTAGTTGCGCTTCTTGTACAACTAATTGCCTGGCACCGATGGCCCAGGTGCTTGATGAAAAATTTGGTATCGTGAATGCGATGATGACCACTATTCATGCCTATACAAATGATCAAAATACCCAGGATGCACCACATCCAAAAGGCGACCTTCGCCGCGCCAGGGCCGCAGCACATAATATTGTCCCCAATACAACGGGTGCCGCCAAGGCAATTGGCCTGGTACTGCCAAATTTAAAGGGCAAGATGGAGGGGACCGCTCAGCGTGTGCCTATACTTACAGGTTCGTTGACCGAGTTGACGAGCATCCTTAGCAAGAAGGTTACCGTTGAGGAAATACATGAGGCGATGAGAGCTGCAACCAATGAAAGTTATGGTTACACCGAGGATCCGATCGTCAGCAGCGACATTATCGGGATAACTTATGGCTCATTGTTTGATTCTACCCAAACCAAGGTGCAAACAGTGGGAGACACCCAGTTGGTAAAAACGGTCGCCTGGTACGACAACGAAATGAGTTATGTGAGTCAACTGGTACGTACTGTAAAATACTTCGCCAGCCTGATAACTAAAAAGATGACAAAGGAAACAGCCCGGTCATGAGGGTTTACGAAAACCACCTCCAGTTTGGTTTTTTCTCGATGGTCGCCAAACAACCCAATATGTTAACTTATTGAATATCGAACAAGGAACAAGGAATGATGAACTTCGAAGTTCTACATTCGACGTTCCTTGTTCATAATTTTTGAAGGCCTATGTCAAAATTTTCATCGTACAATTTTTCCGGGCAAAGAGCACTGATTCGTGTTGACTTCAATGTACCGCTGAATGATAAATTTGACGTGACTGACGACACGAGGATAAGAGCAGCCATTCCCACCATCAGAAAAATTCTCGACGATGGCGGTAGCGTGATTCTTATGAGTCACTTGGGTCGACCAAAGGATGGACCCACAGAAAAATACTCCCTGAAGCATTTGGTTGTGCCGCTCCGGAGGCTGTTGCCGGGCGCCACCTTGCTTTTTGTGAAAGACTGCATCGGCGATGAGGCACAGGAGCTCGCCAGGAGCCTGCAGAAAGGCGAAATCTTGTTACTAGAGAATTTGCGTTTTCATAAAGAGGAAGAAAAAGGAGACAAGGTTTTTGCAGAACAACTGGCAAAACTGGGGGATGTATTTGTGAATGATGCATTCGGTACAGCTCATCGTGCACACGCGTCTACTACCGTCATAGCCCAATTTTTCACACCTGATAAAAAAATGTTTGGCTTGTTGATGGAAAACGAAGTGGCCAGTGCCGAAAAAGTGTTACATAATTCGCAAAAGCCTTTCACGGCAATTATCGGCGGAGCAAAGGTTTCGGACAAAATTCTAATTCTTGAAAACTTACTCGATAAAGCGACGGACATTATTATTGGTGGCGCCATGGCTTATACCTTCGAGAAAGCCCAGGGAGGCAATATCGGCAAATCACTTTGCGAAGAAGACAAGATCGACACCGCTAAAGAATTGTTGGCCAAAGCAGAAGCAAAAGGCGTTTGCATCCATCTGCCTTCCGATTCGCTCATCGCCAATAAGTTTGCAAATGACGCAGAGACATCTACTGCTCCGAGTAATAACATTCCTGACGATTGGATGGGTTTGGACATTGGCGTAAATGCATGCGAACAGTTCTGTAATGTCATCATGCATTCAAAAACTATTTTGTGGAATGGCCCAATGGGTGTCTTTGAAATGGAAAAGTTTCAGCACGGAACAAGATGTGTTGCGTCAGCCGTGGCTGAGTCTACACAGAAGGGAGCATATTCCCTTGTCGGTGGGGGCGACTCCGTGTCCGCAGTGAATCAATTCGGATTTGCCGGTAAGGTGAGCTATATCTCAACGGGTGGTGGGGCAATGCTGGAATACTTCGAAGGGAAGACCCTTCCTGGTATTGCAGCCATACAATCATAGAGATTTTTTGTTCCAATGTAGTTCTTGGGTATCATGCGGAGATTCCGACAGAAAAGCAGTTGAAACCATTAAGAAATTAAGGAAGTTAAGTCTTCATGCTTCTTAACTCCTTAATGGTTCAACCATCTCCCGCGATCCAACGTTAACTGACGCCTGCAGTACAGTGACGCTCACTTTCCGATTTAGCGGGGACCCTTTTTGTTCACTCGGGGTGGTGAGATAGTACTGAGGTGCTGCCGACCATTGCCGCAATTCACGTGTTTCAAGACACCTTTCACCGGAAATTCGTTCCAAACCCGGCGACAAATATTTTACTTGCGGCGCCGTGAGTAAACTCATCGTCGAAGAAATTTGAAAAGCGCTAATTTTATTCATTAAACATTAACAACATGAAAGGAACCCGCAATCTTGGATTGCTAATCATCGGTGCAATTGTTTTGATTTTTGTCGTTTGGGGCTGCGGAGGGTATAATGGATTGGTATCTGCCGATCAGAATGTAAAAAAAGTATGGGGCAACGTCGAAACAAATTATCAACGGCGAACCGACTTGTATAGTAGTGTTATCAAAACAGTTTCAGCCTCGGCAAATTTTGAAAAGTCAACATTGAGCGAGGTCGTGAACGCCAGGGCCAGCGCAACGTCAATCAAGGTGGATATAAACGACCAGGCGAGCCTCGACAGATTTCAACAGGCGCAAGGGCAACTGCAGTCCGCGTTTGGACGGTTGCTTGCTGTAGCAGAAAATTATCCTGACCTTAAAACAACCAAAGCATTCCAGGATTTCCAGACGCAGATCGAAGGCACGGAGAATCGTATCAACGTCGCGCGACAGGATTATAACAATTCTGTAAACGGGTACAATCTCAAGGTGAAAAGATTCCCGAACAATTTGTTAGCTGGCATCTTTGGTTTTCATGAAAAAGGATACTACAAAGCTGATGCCGGCACAGAAAAAAATCCTGACATAAAATTTGATATTAAGTAATCCGATCAGCATTAATGTTTCTATTCAAGAAAAAAGAATTCTTCACGGACGAGGATAAACAACTTATTGTTGAAGCGGTGCAGCATGCGGAACAACGCACGAGCGGAGAAATAAGGGTGTTTGTAGAGCACCGTTGTCGGTATGTGAATGCTATTGACCGGGCCATAGAAATTTTTGAAAACCTCCAAATGCACAAAACACAATTACGGAATGCCGTGCTGGTTTATGTTGCGATCAAAGATCGGCAGTTGGCTGTGTTCGGAGATGAGGGAATTCACGAGAAAGTCGGCAATGAATACTGGGCGGGCGAGGTGGTAAAAATGATACATGCTTTTAACCGGGAAAATATAGCGCAGGGAATTGCTCAGTGCGTAAAGAATATCGGCGAGGCCCTGTGCACACATTTCCCTTACGACAAGGACACAGATAAAAATGAATTGCCGGACGATATTGTCTTTGGCAAATGACAATCAATGAAACGATTACTCGTAGCTATTGCACTGCTAAGTTCCGTTTTTGCAACTGCGCAGATAGAAAAAATTATTCCCTCACGCCCGGTGCCTCCGCGACTGGTAAATGATTTTACCGGCACACTAACTCCCGAACAAGTACAGGCTCTCGAACAGAAGTTGATTGCTTATGATGATAGCACATCAAACCAGGTGGCTGTAGTGTTGATGAATACAACGGGCGATTATCCAATTGAGGAAGTGGCCTTGGGCATTATCAGAAACTGGGGCGTTGGAGGAAAAGAGCACAACAATGGTATTGTTCTTCTTGTGGCAAAGAATGATCACAAGATCAGAATTGAGGTTGGGTACGGGTTGGAAGGAGCGATCCCCGATGTTACGGCTAAGAGTATTATTGATAATGACCTTAC
>VBAU01000255.1 GCA_005883855.1 Bacteroidota bacterium | reverse complement strand
GCTGCGGTACTACCGGTAAGCAAGGACAATCGATGTAGAAATTCCTGGCGGGTTAGGGGCTTGTGCGTGTATTCATCGTAAAGGTTGATGATTCGCCGATCCATAAATGAAGGTTTGTATTTTGAAGTTACCGATATAATTGGTAAAAAAAGGGTTAACGGTCGTCCATTCCCATTCAATTAACTGTAACTTTAATTTATAAAAATCTCTGCTATGTATAAGATTATTTGCTTTCCTCTTCTTACCGCTATGTTGTTTGCATGTAATAATTCCAGCAACAGCAATGCAACAAATGACACGACCACGAACACAACAGAGGATACGAGTCACAAAATGAGCAATATGACTTCCAATGTCCCGGAACTGCCTGCCGTGCCCGAGGGAGCAAAAGTCTATTTCAAAAATCTGAAAAATAATCAAACAGTTATCTCGCCAGTGAAAATTGAGATGGGAGTCGACAAGATGAAGGTTGACACAACGGGTCCCGTTGTCCAGGCATCTGGACACTATCACATTTTTATTGATGCAGAAGATTCTCTTGCAAGTGGAACCATCGTCCCTAAGGATTCCACTCATCTTCATTATGGGAAGGCACAAACCGAGGCCACTGTTCCTCTAACCGCCGGCAAGCATAAGCTTACGCTGCAATTTGCCGACGGTTTGCATCGCTCGTACGGAGGCAGGTTGGCAACAACCGTGAATGTGAATGTGAAGAAATGAGTAATGAAGGATGAGTAATGCCTCCGGAGAACGATCCTCGCTCATTAGGAACCTCTATTGATATTTCTTTTCTTCCACCCTACAGTACGCCTGCAGAGTTTTGAAAAGCTCATCGATATGTTTCATTTCCGTGTAAATATTCACAGGATTGATCCGGAACCATGTTTTTCCTTTCATAATCGTGGTGGCAAACCAGAACCGCCCCTCACTTTCGATTTTTTCCGTTATCGTAAAATGAAGTTGTTTGTTTTCTTCATTCGTGAGTCTCGGCGTTTTGTAATGCAGGCAAACGGCCGACATCATTGGCTCCGTAGCGGATTCAAAATGTGAGTCATTCAAGGCGAGCTGATGCAGATGTTTGGCATGTGCAATATTGTTGTCAACCCATTCCCCAATTTTTGATTTGCCGTAGTGATGAAAGCTTACCCACACCTTTAAACTTCTAAATCGTTTCGATTGTTCAAATCCATTTACATAAAACTGGTTCCTTTCATTTTTTTGCTGTGACTAGTCAGTCAGATATGCCGGTTGCATTCCGAAAGACATGTTTAACCGACGGTGCTCTTTGACTAATATGGCTCCCGCGTCTAACGGCGCGTAAAACCATTTGTGCGGATCGATCGTTACTGAATCCGCAAGAGCTAAGCCAGGCAATAATCCCGGATATTTTTTTGATAGCAGTACGCCACCGCCGTATGCCGCATCAGCATGAAACCAACAGTTTTCCCGCTGAGCTATTTCGTGCAGGCTTTCCAGGTCATCAACGGCGCCTAAGTTAGTTGTTCCCGCGAGGCCGATGATGCATATGGGTCGCAGGCCGACCGACTTGTCCTTTTGGATCGCTTCTTTCAAAAGATCAATCCTCACCTGGTAGTTATCATTCGTTGGAATGATCCGCAAGTTATTTCTCCCGATGCCGACGGCATCTGCGGCTTTGTCAAGGGATACATGCCTTTCCTCTGAAACATAGGCCACCCAACCCTCTCTCATTCCATCATATTGAGCCGAGTCGTCAGTGCTGTAGTCTCTCGCTAGTTTTAAACCAATAAAGTTTGAGGTCATGCCGCCGCTGGTAAGATTTCCTCCTGCTTTGTCGTCATACCCGATCAGGTCATTTAGCCAACGGATCACTCTTAGCTCCATTGCGGTAGCGGAAGGACCAATGGAATAGGCACCAATGTTTTGGTTGAGAGCTCCAACTAAGAATTCAGATAAAATGCCGGCAGGATTCGGTGAAGGAGTTATCAGTCCCATGTAGCCAGGATGATTCACATGCGTGCAGTAAGGCAATACCTTTGCTTCAATCACATTTTGAATCTCGGCTAAGGATTTTGGGTCATCCGGAATCTTTTCATCAAACAGTTCATACAAAAAGGCTGGCTCAACTGGATTAAACAATGGCTTGTTTGAAATGTTTTGCAAATAGTCAGCAATAAAATCGACCAGGTTGTGTCCCGCCGATCTGAATTCATCATAATTCATGTTGGAAAATTGTTGCAGGAAGGTAATGAATAATGAATAATGAGTAATGAGTTGAAGACGTTGCTGGCATTAGCTCACTCATTATTGATTACTGATTACTCATTTCTCAGTTGCGAAACTCCTGGCTAACCATTAAGCCGTAAAAGCCGCCGTCCAAGATACCAATGCCAACGCGTCCAAACGCGGGATTTAAAATATTAGCCCGATGGCCGGGTGAATTCATCAAGCCGTTATGCGCAATGGAAAGTGAATGCGCCAGGGCAAGATTTTCTCCGGCCGTGAGATAATGAACTTGTGCATCATTCATTCGGTCAAAAGGCGACTTACCCTCAGGAGTTAAGTGTGCAAAGTATCCTCGGGCGAACATATCCTTTGAATGGGCTCTCGCCACTTGTGTTAACTCTGGATCGGGTTGCAACGCTTGCAATCCTCTTTTCGTTCTTTCAGCATTTACAAGCTGCAACATTTTGCCTTCAAGATCTTCCCGAACTTCAGGATTACTATCTCTAAAAGGAAGTTTTACCGATTCATTGGACGACGGATGAATGGTGAGATTATTGATCGTCTGGTTGACAGCTTTATCGAACACGGGGGAAAGTTTTTCATTCACCCATTCAACTTCGTCGGAAAGTTTGCTTGCAATTTGGCTGTTACGAGTGCTTTTCGTTATGTCGTCCCAAAGTGGGAGAGCCAGGAGAAGCGCAGCAATTACCGTAGCGTATACAACACCATTTATAAATCCGGGAATGATGCCCAAAAATTTGTTTACCGGGCTTCCGTTTATTCCCGGCGTTGTGGACCACGCGATGCGACTGGTGACAAGCCCGATCAATATCCTTGAAATGAAAATGGTAGCAAGAAATGCCACCGGTAATAACCAGGCTCCCAATGACGGAAAAATCATTTGCAACAACTTCGCTGTGTAGGGATAAAAAACAATACCCAGCAAAATGCTGCCCAGCCAGTTAATAAGATCCAGAGTTCCCAAAATAAAGCCTCGCTCCCATCCTGCCCAAATTGCTAATAAGACCACGAGCACAAGCACAATATCGACCCAATTCATATAGCCATTTTTTGGTGATCAAATGACTTTAAAAAACAAATAATATGCCCTGATAGAAATTCAGGTCAAATTGAATTTGTAGCGTTTCTCGAAACTCATCCAAAAGGAGTATAGGAGGACCCTCTTAGATATAGGGTAACCTTTCGCATAGAATAGTCTCAGTATTAGACTGAAGGGGTTTTTTTAAAGTGTAGAAATTAATAACCAGAGTATCAAACCATTTCACTCGCTTCTCTGGAAAGGTTGTGGAGAATATCGTTTAACTCACCATCATAAACAAACTGATCCAGCGCATTGACTACCGTCACAATTTTCTTTTTTGCTAACTCATCGTTGGCAAAGTCCAGGTATGCGTTTCGTTGCGAACTGCTCCTGATTTCAAACAAAAACTCATCAAGAGTATTTGCTTCGGATAATGGTTCATAAATGTTCCACCCATCCACATAGATGCCTTTTAAAATGAGAGGTAATTTTGAAACGACCTGCAGTGACTCATCCGGAACGATCCTTCTTCTCAAAACTCCGAAGACACACCTCAATA
The DNA here is from genome assembly GCA_005883855.1 of Bacteroidota bacterium. Classification (GTDB taxonomy): domain Bacteria; phylum Bacteroidota; class Bacteroidia; order Chitinophagales; family Chitinophagaceae; genus VBAU01. The sequence goes on along the minus strand of VBAU01000255.1, from coordinate 69 downwards.
CGCGAATCGCATGTTCAGGATCACCCGGAGTGCCGAGCCGTATGGCGAGACTCTTAACAAAACGGCTCG
>VBAU01000198.1 GCA_005883855.1 Bacteroidota bacterium | reverse complement strand
ATCTGCAGGCCAAATGTTAAAAGAATTGCTTTAACGTTTCGTTGCAGCAATATCTAAAATGATGGCATGTGCATTGAAAAACTACAGAGCAAAAAGGAGCGGTAATGAAAAAACTAAAAGAAATACTCAATCAAATCGCAACCGGTATTAAAAATAAACTTGGCCTCCATGGTTCTTTCGCCGGTAATTACCAAATGGCCGTGATCTATTTAAAAAAATAGCTATGAAAAAAATCTTTACACTTTTCACTTCCTTATTTCTCACGATTGCTCTTTTTGCTGCCGAAAGGCCGAAAAGTATGCTCACAATCAAATCTGCAGATCAAAGCGATATCAGGGTGATCATTGATGGGCGCAGGTTTGAGCCTTATGATAACTATATGCGTATTCGCGATATGAGACCGGGCTATCACTCGATCAAGATTTATCGCGAGAGAAACTTTGGAATTTTTACCATTTTCGGTCAGCGCTATGATGTTGTTTTTAACAATTCCTTGTTTGTAAAACCTCAAAGCAATGTCATGATCAGCATCGATCGTTTCGGCAGGGCTCAGGTCCTTGAAAACCGTATGGGTCGTGGTTTTGACTGGAATGACAGGGACTTGAAAAATGATCATGATGTTAATTTCGACGGCGGTCGCAATGATGGAGATTATGGAGACCGCGACCGTAACTGGAACGATCGTGATTCAAGATCGCGCGACAGAGACGATCGGAACGGAAGTTATGGCAACAATGGAAGCTATGACAACAATGGAAGCTATGGCAACAATGGAAGCTATGGCAACAATGGAAGCTATGGCAACAAAGGAGGAGGTTATGACAACGGAAGCAACTTTGGTAGAACCTTATCCGATGTCGAATTCGACCGTGTGCTCGATAACATCAGCAGAGAGCGTTCTGAAAGTAATATGATGAAATCAGCAACACAAATCATCAATACAAATTATCTCACGTCCGAGCAGGTAAAGGAAATGCTCCAGTTGTTCAGTCTTGAAAATAACAAATTGAGCCTGGCAGAACTTGCCTACGATAGAACAGTTGATAAGAGAAGTTACTTTGTAGTAAATGATGTGTTTAGCTACAGCAGCAGTAAAGATGAACTGGCCCGTTACATCCGTAATCATTAAAAGCCCATCACGCACCTGATAAATAGCAAAGCCTCTCCATAATTTTCGGAGGGGCTTTTTATTTTTAATGACAGCTCAAGCGGAGACGGGAACTTTCATCACTTCTGCTATCGTCTTTCCGATATCAGCCGGACTTTGCACAACGTGAATGCCGCACTCATTCATGATCTTCATCTTAGCGGCAGCGGTATCATCAGCTCCGCCGATAATGGCCCCAGCGTGTCCCATACGCCGACCCGGGGGCGCGGTTTGACCTGCAATAAATCCAACAACAGGTTTTTTGTTTCCATTTTGTTTGATCCAGCGGGCGGCTTCAGCCTCCATCCCACCGCCGATCTCACCAATCATCACGATGCCGTCAGTGTCCTCATCGTTCATGAACAATTCCACAGCGTCTCTCGTACTTGTACCGATGATCGGGTCGCCCCCGATGCCTAGTGCCGTAGATATTCCCAGGCCAGCCTTCGCAACTTGGTCAGCTGCTTCGTACGTAAGCGTTCCGGATTTAGACACGATGCCGATGCTTCCAGGTATAAAAACAAAACCGGGCATGATTCCAACTTTACATTCGCCGGCAGTAATTACGCCGGGACAATTTGGTCCCACCAGTCTTGCATTTTTCCCCTCCAAATAATTTTTCACTTTCACCATGTCCCGCGTTGGAATACCTTCCGTGATACAAACGATCAAACCAATTCCGGCCTCTGCGGATTCCATGATCGCATCAGCCGCAAAAGCGGGTGGAACAAATATGATGCTGACATTAGCGCCTGTTTGCTTCACACAATCTACCACCGTATTGAACACGGGTCGCTCGAGGTGTATGCTGCCACCCTTTCCAGGTGTTACACCACCCACCACGTTGGTTCCGTACTCTATCATCTGGGAGGCATGAAAACTTCCCTCCGTTCCCGTAAAGCCCTGCACTAAAATTTTAGATTTTTTGTTGACGAGAATGCTCATAGTATTTCGTCCCGTTAATTAGCTGGACGGGCAAAAGTAACGCATTTCATCGTTCGCAGGAGTCGTCAGTCGGGAGTCGGGAGTCGTGAGTCGTCAGTACCATTGACAATTCACCATTCACCATTGACCATTCACTAGTAATATCCCCAGGTCAGCGAGCCCCAGTAACTTTGCCAGTCGGCCTTTGGATCGTTTTCGAGCTTCACCATCTTCACGCAACTTACCATCCATTCTCCCCCAGTCGCAAGGAAGAATTTTATTTCTCCATCATCGTCGGTTGTGTAATCTTTCTCCGTTACCTTATCGTCTAATTTATGCCACACTCTTACCATGGCATTCTTTAGTTTCTCTCCCTGGAAAAAAACCTTCACTTTGAAATTTCCGTCCTTGGCCACGTTGTAAGGATTATCCGAGGGAATGATGTCAACGGGCAAATCGGTTTTCTGTTTATATGCAGTACTCATTTTTTTGCCGACCTGGAAGATGGTCTTCACACTCCGCTGGTAGTATTCCGTGCCATTTTTGAGAGTGTCACCATTTTTCTGACGATACTCAAGTGCCTCGGTTAGCCCGTCCTCTTGCAGGTAGTCATTGAATTTTGTTGCCTCGAGATCGATAAAAGAATTTTTTGTATTTAGCGTTACCATCGTAGTACCCTCATCAAGCATCGCGATTTGCAAGGAATCACCCTTAATCATGCTCAGATTGTCATCCAGGTTTTTGTCAGACACATCGTCGAAAAATAAATTGAGGCTCTTTACCTTTTCCTTGCTGCCGTTCCAGTTCTCACCTTTAAAGTTTTGCCCGACTAAAAATTTGATGTTAATGGTTTCACCGCGTTTATACATAAATTTATTGGGTTGTATCCAGAACTCATGTCCAAATACATTCATGACAAAAAAGGTCAGTAGCCAAAAAATAATCTTTTTCTTCATCGCTTGTCTACTCTTCATCGGGTGGGGGAACGAGGGTGGGGGCACCTTCATCGGTTAACCGTGCCATGTTCCTTTCATTGGAGATCTTGCCAGTTTCTTCCAGCATTCGCATGTCCTTTGCATCTTTCAAAAATTCCGACGCAAAAATAAAATCGTTCAATCGCTGGCTTTTGCTAAAAATGATCTCTTTCTTATTTCCTTCCCATTCTTTGCGACCGTCGTACATATAAATAATGTAATCCCCATTTTCCATTACACTGTTCATATCATGTGTATTCACAACAGTCGTGATCTGGTATTCCTGGGTGATATCCCTAATGAGTCTGTCGATGACCATTGAGGTTTGGGGATCAAGGCCTGAGTTGGGCTCATCACAAAAAAGATATTTTGGATTAAGGACAATAGCTCGCGCAATGCCGACTCTTTTTTTCATGCCGCCGCTTATTTCTGCGGGGTATTTTTTATTTGTATCGCTGAGATTTACCTTGTCGAGAACTTCATTTACTCTTTTTAGGTTGTCGCGGTATGAATTTTTAGTGAACATGTTTAGAGGGAACATTACATTTTGCTCAACAGTTAAACTGTCAAACAAAGCAGAGCCCTGGAAAAGCATGCCAATCTCCTTCCGAACTTCCGTTTTTTCGTCGTTCTTCATGTTGGTAAAGTCTTTTCCATTATAAATCACATTCCCGCCGTCGGGATAAAACAAACCGACCATGCATTTCATCAGCACCGTCTTTCCGCTTCCGCTTGTTCCGATGATCAGGTTGCATTGACCCGGCTGCATCACCGCGCTAACGTCTTCGATCACCGTCCTGTCGCCAAAGGTTTTCCTTATGTTTTTTATTTCGATCATTTGCGCTTAGAGGAGGTTATTGCCCTCAATCCCCTAAAGGGGTGTGCCCCCATCCCTGAAGGGGAGTTTTAGAAAACCACGAATAAGGGAAGAAGTTTTTACATTTGAATTTTGCCGAGCAACTTTCAAAACGTTGAAGTGAGTGACCCGTGACCAAACTCAGGGCAATTGCTCAATGACGAACAAAACTCTGAACGGAGCGTCGCAACCGAAGCTTAATAGCAGCACTACAGTTGGTCACATCACCTTCAAACACCTTTTTAAAGAACTTTCGAACAAGAAAAATTTCTTCATATTAAGTTCTCCGCCCAAGGCGGAGGACAGCGGGCTTATAGTAACAATGCCGCCAGGATG
>VBAU01000197.1:5560-8018 GCA_005883855.1 Bacteroidota bacterium | reverse complement strand
AAGGAAAAAAAAGAATCAAAAACAGCGAAAAAGACCAAGCCTGCAAAAAAAACTGCTCAGAAAAAAAAGTAAGTTTTTGTTTCAATGAGAAAGCTGCCTGTATCACGGCAGCTTATTTTTTAAAAACGATCTTATGAATTATACGGCGAAAATCAGCACACCGGAAAGAAAGTTCTTGCCAAAAGAGTTCGAGATTACTGAATGGAAAAATCTTGAACCTTATTTTAAAGATCTGGTGGAAAGAGAAATCCGTTCCAAACAGGACCTGGAAAAGTGGATGAAGGATGTCAGTGAATTGGAGGCGGTGATAGGTGAAGATGCAAATTGGCGGCAGATCAGAATGACCTGCGACACGGAAAACAAAGAGCTTGAAAAAGCCTTTACCTTTTTTGTAATGGAGATACAACCACATGTTCAGTCCTATGCTGATAAGCTAAACAGGAAACTCGTCGAAAACCGTTTCGCCAAAGAACTGGACGCCGAAAAATATTTTACTTTTCTTAGAAACATAAAAAAGAGCATCGAGCTTTTCCGGGAAGAAAATATTCCTTTGATCTCGGAGTTATCTGTAATGGCGCAACAGTACGGTGTCATTGCCGGAAAGATGACTGTCCAGGTAGATGGGAGAGAATACACACTTCAACAGGCGGCAAAATTCTTAGAAAACCCCAACAGGAACTTGCGTGAAGAAGTCTACCGAAAAATCAATGAGCGGAGGCTGCAGAATAAGGAGGAGTTAAACAAGCTGTTTACTTCGCTGGTGCGGAAACGCGACGAGGTTGCCCGCAATGCTGGCTTTAAGAACTATATCGGTTACCGATTTAAAGAACTTGGCCGGTTTGATTATACCAGGGAAGATAGCTTTCAATTTCATGCTGCAGTCAAGCAGCACGTCATGCCGCTCGTAAATGAGATCTATGAAAAGAAAAAGAAAAAATTAAGCGTCGACAATCTTCGTCCCTGGGACGTAGACGCCGAACCGGAAGGAATTGCGCCCCTCACTCCTTTTAAAACGGGGGAAGAGTTGCTACAAAAGACTCTTCAGTGCATGAATGAGATCAATCCATTTTTTGCCGATTGCCTCGAACAGATGCACAAGATGCACAGGCTCGATCTCGAAAGCAGGAAGGGAAAGGCGCCAGGCGGATATAATTGCCCTTTACCGGAAACAGGGGCGCCATTTATCTTTATGAATGCGGCCGGCCAGATGGGTGATGTTACGACAATCATTCATGAGGGTGGTCATGCAGTACACTCCTTTCTCACGCATCCCTTAGAGCTTACTGGCTTCAAGGAATATCCAATGGAAATCGCCGAGGTAGCCAGCATGAGCATGGAGCTATTTAGCATGGACTACTGGCGTGCCTTTTTTGACAGTAAGGAAGAATTAAAACGGGCGAAAGAATATCAGCTGGAAAGAGTGATCACTATTTTCCCATGGATAGCCACCATCGACAAATTTCAACATTGGATGTATGAAAACCCTAATCACAATGAAGAAGAGCGCCTGTCTGCATGGATGAAAATTTTAAATGAATTTTCATCTCCCGTAATCGATTTCAGCGGACTTGATGGCTATCGACAATACGGCTGGCAAAGACAGTTACATCTTTATGAAGTGCCTTTCTACTACATCGAATATGGCATCGCACAGCTTGGAGCCATTGGCTTGTGGATGCAATTCAAAAAAAATAAACAGGCGGCGTTAAATAATTATATTCAGGCATTGAGCCTGGGTGGTACCAGGACACTGCCCCAACTTTTTCACGCCGCAGGATTAAAATTCGATCTCTCGCCCGAGCATGTAAGCAACCTTATGTCTTTTGTTCACGATGAGATGGACAACTTGTAGAAAAATTCCCTAAAAGTGGTAGGGGTGAAATTCGAAAATATAAATTGAGGTTGTTACTTTTGGTGCAGCAAAACGATTAACAATATTTGACATAGCTACTAATCAGAGCCTTAACCTTAGTCCCGCTGTTTCTACAATGGGGCTATTTTTTTTATTGTTACACTCCTTGCAGATGCCTTTTATAACAACCTCGATCTCACTCGATGTAAATCCCTTTGGCAATCTTACCTCCGGTACTAATACCTCTTCAAGGCAAAGAGTACTGCCGCATTGCATGCAAATAAAATGTATATGGTTGTCATGATGATGTCCCTCTGTACAATTATCCTTACATAACGCGTAGCGAACAGAATTATCGGTTGTTGGAATTGTATGAATGATCCCTTTCTCCACGAAAGTCTGCAATGTTCGATACACTGTGACCCGGTCAAACTTTTCGCCAGCCTTTCTCTCTATATCTCCATGAGCCAGTGCTCCATGGATAGAGAGAAAAAGACTTAAGATCTTTTTGCGGCTGTCTGTGACGCTTAAACTATTGCGCCGAAGAATATCATCAACCTCGATGGCCATAAAAATTAATTTAATCAGAGTTATGCAGGACTGCCT
>VBAU01000197.1:928-5537 GCA_005883855.1 Bacteroidota bacterium | reverse complement strand
GGCATCCTTTATTAATTGTTCAATCTCCGCACTCCTAAGGCCATCATAGATTTTTACAACCTCCCCCTTCTTATTCACGAGTGCCAGAAATTGAGTGTGCAAGAAGTCATCGTCGATGTTTTCCACATTGTTGTTGGGGTCGTCGATCCGATAACTCAACCTTGCCTGCCTGTACAAGCTGTCCTTTCGTCCGGTCAAGAAAATCCAATTTGGCGTGGTTACTCCTATTGAATCGGCATATGCCTTAAGTCTTGCGGACGAATCCGTACCTGGATCAGAAGTGTGAGACAAAATCAAAAAATCTTTTTCGCTCTTGAAATGTTCATACACCTTCCTGACCTCATTATTCATCCTGGGACAAACCGTCTTACAAGTTGTAAAAAAGTAATTGGCCAGATATACTTTCCCTCTAACATCTTTGTCTGTAATTCTTTTTCCGTCCTGGTTCGTAAAGGAGAAGGGTTGAACGTAACTGATTGGGGGTAATTTGGATTTGCTAAAACCAGGAATTACGTTGATCAGAACGGCAAAAAATGCAACTACAAGAACGGAAAAAAAAATGATATAAAATATAGTTTTTCTGCTCATAAAAAAATCTGAATCAACAAAGGTAGTTTTAGCCATAGGAAGTCATCAGAAATGAATGTTGCAAAAATAGATTTTGCAACTCAGTTGCGCGACAATATATTTGCTTTATATGAAACTACAAGTTAATTGGGATGCCTTAGGAATAGCTACCTCAGTGGTGTGCGCTGTGCACTGTGCCGTATTACCACTTATACTGACCAGTCTCCCGTTGTTTGGAATCAATATAATTCATAATAGTTTTTTCGAATCCGGGATGATCACACTCGCATTCATCATAGGATCCCTGGCTCTTTACCACGGATATAGACGACACCATCATCGCGTTTTACCGTTATTGATTTTTTCCGCAGGCTTTATTTTCCTGGTATTGAAAGAAATTTTAATTGCCTACGAAGTGTGGCTTCTTGTGCCAGCTGTAGCATTTATCCTTTCTGCCCATTTTTTTAATTTTCGGTATTGCCGCAAAGCAAATCTTTGTCACTCCACCGACTGCAATCACTAGATAAGGCAGTTTCATAGCCGAGGTTGTATTAATAGCTGCTTAGGTTTTTACAATATTTGCTAAAAAAACATCTTTATGAAAACATCTGTTTTCTTAATTGCGCTGTTGATCCCAGTTTGTATTTTTTCTCAAACCGATTCCAGGTCTGCGAGCGCGGATGAGATTGCCATTCGAGAAATTTTGGATCAGCAAACAAAGGCCTGGAACCGAGGAGACATCAAAACATTCATGCAAGGATATTGGCAGAATGATTCACTTATGTTTATAGGCAAATCGGGGATTAATTGGAGTTGGACAAAAACATTAGAGAACTACAAAAGGGCTTATCCTGACACAACTGCAATGGGCAAATTATCATTTGATGTCATCCTTGTAAAACAACTCTCTTCAGAATATTATTACGTGGTCGGCAAATGGATGCTCACCCGTCGCATTGGCGATCTAAGTGGCTACTTCAACTTAATCTTTAGGAAAATAAATGGCCGATGGCTTATAGTAGCTGACCACAGCAGTTAACTATTTTCTCCAGATGCGATAATAACAATAAAGCAAGGCAATAAGACTTAGCACAAACCAGGCGAAAAAGAGAATGTTAGACATGGACAATTTCTCTTCAATAATTGCATAGCCCCAATAAAGTCCACCAAGAACATTTAATGCTAACCACAATAACCCGAAGGATAAGGAATTCAGAACCTTCAACAAATATTTTTTTGCTTCTGGTTCCATTCCCTGCGGCATAATGCGAAAATTGAATGAGCAAGGTACTATTACTTTATAAGCAGTTGACTGAATTCCGCGGAATCCCCACTGAATACGTCAAAGTCTACCGCTGACAGAACCCCGTTCACTCTGCCATTATCATTGTGTTGCCAGAAGACCCAATCTCTTTTTATTCGCGGCTGACGTGGCTGGTAATAATGTGCCACCCACAACGGGTAGTTGTCAAACTCTTCTCCGAGGTTTTGTTTGTAAAAATCAATATTGGTATAAATGATCGGTCTTACGTTGTAATTAGTTTCAACTATAGTGAGCCATTCCCTGACCTCACTCCTCAATATTTCCTTCGTCACGCCATAGGTTTGCTCAATGTCGAGGACTGGTGGAAGGTCCCCGGTATTAAGGTTAACAGCCTTAATAAAGTTTTGTGCCTGCATTCTGCCATCTTTGGTGGGCAGAAAAAAATGATAAGCTCCACGGATCATTCCTGCATCTTTAGATCGCTTCCAGTTTCTCTTAAATTGCGGATCAACATTACCAATGCCTTCTGTTGCCTTAATAAAAGCAAATCCAAGTTTGATCTCTTTCACCTGCATGGCCTTTACCTGGTCCCACGCTATCAGTTGCTGATACTTGGAAACATCAATGCCATGAATTGAATATTCTGCGGGAATAGAAATGCCGAATTCAGGATAACGCACAAACCTGGCTCTTCCATATAGCCACCATTGATATCCAATATATGCTGCCAGGGTCAATAAAGCACTTAGAACAATAAGAAGGGTAAAACGAATGAGACGTTTCTTTTTGCGTGAAGGCATGAATAAGGAACGAGCTAATTATATATCGCAAATATAAACGGTGTCAGGAACCCCGGGATGTTAATTCAAAAAATAAAAACGACGATTGTATGGAATGCTATTTGAACGTAGATAAGCAAAGAAGAAACTATGTTACCAATCGTCGCTTTAATTGCCATAGTCGTTATCGTACTCTTTATTGTTTTTGCAATGAGAAAAAGAAGCAGGGGCCAGGATATAGGAGATCCTAAAGCAGGGAGGTAGCGCCCTGTAACCGTTAAATACACCTTATATCGATGATCTCCGTGAGATTTTGGTATATTTCGCACCAAATTTTGCTTAAGTGATCTTAAACAACCAAAATCTTAATTATGAAACCTATATTCTTTTTGATGATCGCCGCGCTAACCCTGTTCTCTTGTGTTAGTTCAAAAAAGTATAAAGAGGCGCAGACCCGGTACGACGAACTCAATGTAAAAATGACCGGCGACCTTAACAATTGTAACACCGAAAAGGCCAATGTAACTCGTGAAAGAGATGAGTTGAAGACTCAAAATGAAAGTTTGAATTCCCGTGTTGCAGATCTTAACAAACAGATCGATTATTTGAAGGAGAGCAATACCACGGTGTTAAAGCAATTGCAGGACTTGTCTGTCGTGTCATCATCGCAGGCAGAAAACATAAAAAAATCTTTGGATAACATTGGTGAGAAGGATATTTATATCAAGGATCTTCAAGCATCGATGGCCCGAAAAGATTCTCTAAACATGGCTTTAGTGATGAACTTGAAAGGCGCTGTTGGAAATCTGGAAGATAAGGATATCAACATAAAAGTTGATAAAGGAGTTGTGTATATAGATATTTCAGATAAACTCTTATTTACAATAGGTAAATATGAAGTAACGAAGGATGCGAGGCAAGTGCTAGGAAAGGTAGCGCTGGTACTAAAGAATCAACCCGATATTGAATTTATGGTAGAAGGTCATTCGGATAACGTGCCATATAAAAACGGAGTACTTCTTGATAACTGGGATTTAAGCGTGAAGAGAGCGACTGCCGTTGTCCGTATTCTTCAAAAGGATTATGGCCTCGATCCCGCTAAAATAGCTGCCGCCGGTCGCGGTGAATTCCAGCCTGTCGTGGGCAATGACACTCCGGACGGTCGTGCAACCAATCGCAGGACCAGGATCGTGATTCTGCCACAGCTTGACCAGTTCTTTAAACTACTTGAACCCAAAAAGAGTTAGACAGATTAGATTATAGCAAATTGAGAAAACCATCTCCTCGAGGTGGTTTTTTTATTGCGAAAAGATTGTTTAACTGCCTGCGCTTGATAATAAGAGATATTTTTGCACCGGCAATTAAATACCAATGAGTAAAGTAAAACTTGGCCTTGTGCAGATGAGCTGTACCGCCAACAAGGATGAGAATTTGCAAAAAGCCATAAGCGCGATTGAGGAGGCGTCCGCGAATGGCGCGCAGATCATTTGCTTACAGGAATTATTTACATCCCTTTATTTCTGCGACGAAGAGAATTATGAAAACTTCAAATTAGCAGAGGCTGTTCCCGGCCCCAGCACAGAAACGCTCTCCAGGGTTGCCAAAAAAAGCAGCGTCGCGATCATCGCTTCATTGTTCGAAAAGAGGGCGCACGGAATTTATCACAACACCACTGCCGTGATCGATGCGGATGGAACTTACCTCGGCAAGTATCGCAAAATGCATATACCCGATGATCCGTCTTATTATGAGAAATTCTATTTCACACCCGGTGATCTCGGCTATCGGGTCTTCAAAACGAAATTCGCCAATGTCGGTATCCTAATATGCTGGGATCAATGGTATCCTGAAGCAGCAAGAATTACGGCGTTAATGGGTGCGGATATTTTGTTTTACCCGACGGCAATAGGCTGGGCGACTTCCCAGGACGAATCAACAAACCAGGAGCAATATAGCGCCTGGCAAACAATTCAACGAAGTCACGCGGTAGCAAATGGCG
>VBAU01000197.1:336-841 GCA_005883855.1 Bacteroidota bacterium | reverse complement strand
GCTGGTAAACGGGACAAATGATCGCGAGGAGACAATTGTGCATGAAATCGATACCGAAAAGACGGACTCGTATCGCACTCATTGGCCTTTCTTGAGAGACCGGAGGATTGAGTCTTATCAACCCATCACAGAACGATTCATTGATGAAGTGTAAAAGAAATATCAAATATCCCAACATCTAATATCTAAATTTCGAATTCGAACTCTTGAATGAATTCTCCCACGCCTAAAGACCTTGGATATTATTTCCCCGCAGAATTTGAGCCTCACGTAGCCACGTGGTTAAGTTGGCCACATAAGGAGGCGAGCTGGCCCGGAAAAATTCACACCATCTATCCATACTATTGTCAGTTCGTTAAAGAACTTACGTCAAGCGAAAAAGTTTGCATAAATGTGAATGATGAGGCAATGAAAAAGTTTGCTCTTGATCATTTAATAAATGCAGGCGTTGACCTTGGCAAGGTGGAATTTTTTCTCCACCCAACCAATGATGCCTGGTGCCGTG
>VBAU01000197.1:0-286 GCA_005883855.1 Bacteroidota bacterium | reverse complement strand
TGGGGAAACAAGTATCCGCCTTTTGATTTGGATGATGTGATTCCAACCCTGGTGGCAAAGCATTACAATATCCCGGTGTACTATCCCGGAATCATTATGGAAGGAGGATCCGTGGAATTTAATGGAAGGGGAACGGTTATCACATCCACGGTTTGTTTGTTAAACCAAAATAGAAACCCCGAGCTAAACCAGGAACAAATAGAAAACTACCTGCACAATTATTATGGGGTGGAACAGGTACTTTGGATTTGTGAAGGAATTGTGGGCGATGACACGGATGGTCACG
>VBAU01000196.1 GCA_005883855.1 Bacteroidota bacterium | reverse complement strand
CAATTCGCAGGTTAAAAAAGGACAACTTCTCGCTGAATTAGATAAGACAATTCTCAATGCGCAAGTGCAACAGATCGTCGGTAATCTGCAGCAGGCACAAAGCCAGGTAGTTTACGAGCAAAGTAATTATAACCGCCAGGTGGAGTTATATAAAGCCGGCGCAATTAGTAAGGCGGATTATGAAACAGCGCAAAATGCTCTGCACGGGGCTGACGCAAACTCCAAGTCAGTGCGATCGCAATTGCAGGCGGCGCAAAAGAATCTTTCACTTGCTAATATTTATTCTCCTATCGATGGCACGGTGCTTTCAAGAAATGTGAGTGAAGGGCAAACTGTGGCGTCCAGTTTTAATACACCTACGTTGTTCAGTATTGCAAAAAATCTCACGCAAATGCAGGTAAGGGCCGCCGTGGACGAAGCAGACATCGGCAACGTGATAAAAAATCAACGTGTAACCTTTACTGTGGACGCATTTCCTGATGATACGTTCAGCGGAACGGTAGAAGAAATTCGTTTGCAGCCAGCTGTTTCCGCAAATGTCGTCACGTACACTACGATCATCAACACATCCAATAATAACTTGAAATTAAAACCTGGGATGACAGCCAATATTACTATCTATACGAAGGAAGAAAATAATGCTCTGCTTATCTCCGCCCGGGCCACTAAATTCCGGCCTGACTCGACATTGATGAAGAAGTATACAATCGTAGATCAGCGGAAAAGGTCTAAGGGACAGCAAACTGCCAATGCATCAGGCATGAATGAGAATTTGAGCAATGGAAGTGGGAAAATAAGAACATATCCGTTAGCAAAAGACTCTGGAGATGTAAAGAGGGCCTCCGTATGGGTATTAAATGGCAACACTCTTACGAGACGTTTCATCCGTACCGGCTTGCAGGATGGCACACAGGTGCAAGTGGTGAGTGGGCTGACACCTATGGATGAGGTGGTGGACGGTGTGCAGCAATCCGGAGCGAAAGCCAATCAAAATAGTAATCCGCGAAGCCCGTTCATACCGCAACGCCGAGGTGGACAAAGTGGTAACCGGCCTGCAGGCGGCGGACAAGGAGGTGGCGGTAGTCGACCCTCGCAATAATTGAACTATCATAATGAATGTACCATGGCAAAAAAAATTGTAGAAATACACGACCTGAAAAGAGAATTTCGAATGGGATCTGAAATAGTGAAGGCTTTGAAAGGCGTTTCATTTTCTGTTGAGGAAGGTGAATTTGTGACAATAATGGGAAGCAGTGGTTCCGGTAAAACGACACTGTTGAACGTCTTAGGTTGTCTTGACAAGCCAACCGAAGGAACGTACCTACTCGACAATGTGGAAATAAAAAATCTTTCCAGGAATGAGTTAGCGCAGCTACGAAACAGAAAAATCGGATTTGTATTTCAGTCCTATAATCTTTTGGCAAGAACTTCTGCAATAGAAAATGTCGAGTTGCCTTTATTATACAATTCGTCTATTTCAATAAACCATAGACATCAAATGGCACTTAAAGCACTGGAAGCCGTCAGGCTCTCGGATCGGCTGGACCATTTGCCGAATCAATTATCTGGAGGGCAACAACAACGTGTAGCGATTGCGCGGGCGTTGGTCAACGAACCGGTGATGGTGCTGGCAGACGAAGCTACAGGTAATCTTGACTCGCGCACTTCTTATGAAATTATGGCGCTGTTCCAGGAATTGAACAAGCAAGGACGAACAATTGTCTTTGTGACACACGAGCCGGACATTGCTTTGTTCAGCAGCAGAACAATTACGTTGAAGGACGGCCGGGTGATAAAAGATAGCAAGAATGAAAATATTCGTTCAGCGAAAGAAGTGCTGGCCGCACTCCCGGTAACGGAAGATTAATTGACGGTCATAGACAGAGTAATAATTAATAACTATCGCCTATAAAGGATGAGTGATACGAATTATTTGACATGAAACTTTTTAACCTCATACGAATCGCATTGCGGGCATTGCAGAGAAACAAGCTACGTGCATTTCTCACCATGCTTGGAATCATCATTGGGGTAGGCGCTGTTATTGCGATGGTGGCCATTGGCCAGGGATCAAAAAAAAGCATACAAGATCAATTATCAAGCATGGGCTCAAACATGATCACTGTTCGACCCAACAGTAATCAAACGCCTGGCGGTGGTGCAAGGTTAGATGTAAGCACGGTACAAACGCTTACTCTTGATGACATAAAAGCAATACAAAACCAGGCACAATATATCAATGCCGTGTCGCCCGCCGTGCAGGGCCGTGGCCAGGTTATAAACGCAGCGATGAACTGGCCTACGACCATGCAAGGGGTCAGCCCTGATTTTCTCACCATTCGTAATTGGCCTTTAAAAGAAGGAGTGTCATTTTCAGACGAAGATGTAAATGGCGCCGCTAAAGTCTGCCTGATCGGTCAAACAGTTGTCGATAATATATTTGACCCGGGTGATGATCCCGTTGGCAAAACCATTCGCTTCAACAAAATACCTTTTAAAATTATTGGGGTATTGGCTGAAAAAGGAGAAAATGCATTCGGGCAAGATCAGGACGACATTCTGTTGGCTCCATATACTACCGTGCAAAAAAGAATACTGGCGATTCCTTTCATACAAACGATTTACGCCTCAGCTCTCAACTCTGAAACATCCGAAGCCGCGACGCAAGAGCTTAGCCAGGTGCTTAGAACGTCTCACAAACTCACCAATAGTGAACAGGATGATTTTACCGTAAGAACGCAGGCGGAATTAATCAGCACATTCAGTTCAACCAGCCAACTACTGACTGTGCTCCTTGCAGCAATTGCAGGCATTTCACTGTTGGTAGGTGGCATTGGCATCATGAACATCATGTATGTTTCCGTGACCGAACGCACTAAAGAGATTGGGTTGCGTATGGCTATTGGCGCAAAAGGCATTGATATCCTCATGCAGTTCCTCATCGAGGCCATTGTAATAAGTATAACAGGCGGAATACTTGGCGTGCTGTTGGGCTTGCTCGCCTCAAAACTGATAACAGTTTTCTTGTCATGGCCGACGTTGGTTTCAGAATCATCTATTATTTTATCGTTCGTGGTTTGCGCGATAACCGGAATCTTTTTTGGATACTACCCGGCACAAAAAGCTTCAAGACTTGATCCGATTGAGGCGTTGAGGTATGAGTGATGAAATGAGTGATGAGTGATCATTGATGAGTGATGAGTGATGAGTAACATTTCCTAATTTCTAGCACCCTGGTGGTCCAAACGAGGAATTTTAATTTTTGACTTCTTACTTTTAATTTTTTTGGATCTTGCTATTTGGTCCCTGGACGTTTTATAAAATACTTGGCAACTGTTGCAGAAAAAAGTTCTCCGATGGGTTCTGCCCAGGTATTCCTTGACGATCCTGGAACCATCCCGGGGACAAGTGCGTTTGGTATGTACCAGCCAGTGCTTTTTTAGCGTGTATTGTTTTTTCCATTCCAGGAAATCAAAACTATATTGACGTGCTTCGCGGACCAATTCAGTCAATTTTTTTGGTGGAAGATCCCCAACTTTTGTTTTGGGATGAACTTGTACGCGAAAGAGCACTTCGTTTTTGATAATGTTACCCACGCCGGCAAAAATGTTTTGGTCGAGCAACGCATCGCAGACTAACGTTCGAGGTATTGCTTTCAATTTCTTCTTCGCCTTTGCAGCGCTCCAATTTTCATTCATCACGTCGGCGGTCCAATCGTAGGTCTCGTCGAGGTTAGCTTCTATAAATTTTACGGAACAAGCATAAAAATTTAATTCCCCATTCTTAAAGTGAAGGCTAAGTCGTGGGGGAGTATCTTTCTTTTCATTGATTCGATAAGATCCGAACAACATGAAATGTATTTTTATTGAACCCCTCTTAAAACAAATGAAAAAATTTTTGCCGAAGCTTTTGAACTCGGTCACCTTTTGGTTTTCTAAACTGCTAAAGTCAACCTTGGTGTTGCCGTATATATGGAGCAACGTTTTGCCTTTGAACTCCTGAACTAATTCTTTTAATATTACGATAGATGGACCTTCCGGCATGAGTTTTACATATGAGGCTGCAAAGGGTAAGCCACAGTTCTGGGTTATTGATCATAGAATTTTGAACGTTGGTTTCTTCTTTACTTTACACAAAAATCGGAGACAGTGAAAAAAGTCACAATTTCTATCCTTGTCGCTGCGGTCGTTTATAGTTGCGCGACCAGTCCGTACAAGACGGCAAATAAGAGTTATAAGAAACAGGCAAAGGCGTTCGGAAAGGTTCTCGCTAAGTATCCTCTTGAAGACTCGGTATTCAATGGCCGCGATTTCATAGGGACAACGAATTTTAATTTGCGCAGACCGAATTTCGTCATACTTCATCACACTGCACAGAATAGCTGCGAAGAAACCTTGACAACTTTTACAACCACAAAAAGCCAGGTAAGTGCACATTACGTCATCTGCAAGGATGGCACTGTTCATCATATGCTCAATGATTATTTGCGCGCCTGGCAGGCAGGTGTAAGTAAGTGGGGCAATGCGGCAGATATAAATTCAATCAGCATTGGAATCGAAATTGATAACAATGGATTTGAGCCGTTTACTGACGCA
>VBAU01000195.1:1581-6192 GCA_005883855.1 Bacteroidota bacterium | reverse complement strand
ATCGCTGTTTTCAAAAAAATTTACAGCAAGAAATTTGACGTCCTCAAAACTCGTACACACGGAACTCTTGGTCTTGGCCAGATCTTGCTGACAGGAAGGGACGTGGCAATTCATGATTTTGGTGGCGTCCCCATTCGCAGTTACAGTGAAACAAGATTAAAACGCTCGCCTCTTATCGATGTGGCTTCCATGATACGCTCTTTTTATTACGCCGGCTACGAAGGATTTTTATCGACGTCTCATGTGCAACAGGAGGAGATAAATAATTTGTTTCCTTATGCGGATATATGGGTCCATCATATGAATGGCTTTTTCTTAAAGGCCTACCTTGATACGGTGAAACAGACAAACCTTATTCCAAGGCAAAAGGATGAATTAAATGTCATGCTGCGATATTATCTTCTCGAAAAAGCGTTAACCGCATTGCAGTATGAATTGGCAAATCGGCCTGAAAGAATCATTGTTCCTTTGGCAATGATCAGGGATATTTTAAGCTGATGGTTCACCTGGTTTTTTGCGCATTTAGTTTTCAAATTTCTTTTGATAGTTTCGCGCCTGTTACGAATCGTCATGACAAAGCTTATTACAAACATAAAACAGCTCGTTGGCGTAAGGCAGCAAAATAAACTTCTTCGAGGCAAGGGGCTTGCTGAATTACCTTCCATTGAAAATGCCTACTTAATAATTGAAGATGGCCTGATTGCTGAATATGGGCCAATGAAAAACTTAGAATCTGAAACATCAAATGCCAAACATCAAACATCAAATACCATTGACGCCACAGACCAATTCATCTTGCCCTGCTGGTGCGACAGCCATACTCACCTGGTTTTTGCCGCGAGCAGGGAGGAAGAGTTCGTCGATAAGATAAAGGGAACGGGTTACGCTGAGATAGCGGCAAAGGGAGGCGGAATTTTGAATTCGGCAAAAAGATTGAATGATATTTCAGAGGCGCAGCTATTTGATCTTTCCTGGAAACGCCTTGCCGAAATAGCCAGGCTGGGGACGGGAGCCGTAGAAATAAAAAGCGGGTACGGATTAACGGTGGAAGGAGAGTTGAAAATGTTGCGGGTCATAAAAAAGCTGAAAGAAAAATCCGCTCTTTCCATAAAATCGACATTCCTCGGTGCACATAACTATCCGATAGAATATAGGGAAGATCACAAGGGCTACATTGATTTGATCGTAAACGAAATGTTACCCGTGATTGCCGTAGAAAAATTGGCGGACTATATTGATGTTTTTTGTGAAAACGGTTTCTTTTCCCCTGCGGAGGCGGAGATCATTTGCAGAGCCGGAATGAGTTATGGATTGAAACCAAAGTTGCATGTAAATCAACTCAACTCAATCGGCGGAGTCCAAATCGGAATTGAACTTAATGCGGTTTCACTCGATCACCTGGAAGTGTTGACAGACGATGATATAAAATTGGTATCATCGTCCTGGAGCGGAGTTTGCACTTTACTTCCGACTGCAGCGTTTTTTCTTGGTGTGCCATTTCAGCCCGCAAAAAAATTAATTGAAGCCGGTTGCGCTATCGCATTGGCGACTGACTACAATCCCGGATCATCTCCGTCGGGGAACATGAGTTTAGTTATAGCGATGAGTTGCATCGGCATGAAAATGTTACCCGAAGAGTCTATCAACGCAGCAACTAACAATGGCGCATGGGCAATCGAGTTGCAACACGAGGTTGGCAGCATAACAGTTGGCAAGAAGGCAAATCTGATTTTTACTCAACCTATTCCCTCGCTGGCTTATCTGCCATACTCCTTTGGAACAAATCTGATCGACAGAGTGATGATCAATGGAGAATTTGTGTCGTGATGAGTTTGGATTTTGAATACGTTAGACAGTTACGGTTTAATTGCCAGTTTAAGTTGCCTTCCTGAAATCTCTTACCTTCATCCAATATTTATTCCCTTACCTAAAAGACTCACAGGCGGGTGAAGCATTTCAAATTTTGCAATAAGACAGATATTCTTTACCTCACCAGGTTGCGACGGTTTGAGACAAAGCTTGGAGAACGAGTACAGGCCGTGCATGATCCCACCCAGTTCGAATCGTTTTTACAAAATGCTGCTGCGAGATTTGTTTTGCTCGGAATCCCTGAGGACATCGGAGTAAAGGCTAACAAGGGTGTCGGTGGTACCGACACAGGATGGCTTTCTTTTCTACAGCATTTCTTAAATATTCAGAGCAATGATTTTTTTGATGGGAATGAAATTATACTTGCAGGACAGTTTGACTTCGGCGACGTCCAATATTTAATCGACACAACGGCAAAGACGGAAGAAGAGAAATTGGAGGCTTATCGTCATGCGGTAAACACAATTGATGATGAAGTGGAAACCCTCATCAAGATCATTACTGAGGCAAAAAAAATTCCTATAGTCGTGGGAGGGGGGCACAACAATTCCTATCCCTTGATCAAAGGAGCTGCAAAAGGATGGCAAAAAGCCGGAGTCATTCCGCTCGCGCAAATAAATTGTATCAACCTGGATGCACACGCCGACTACCGGCCGATTGAAGGACGACACAGTGGAAATGCGTTTCGATATGCTGAAGAAGATGGTTATTTGCAGAAATATTGTGTGATAGCCATTCACGAGAACTACTTGCAACAAAATGTTTGGATCGACATTGTCAACAATCCATTTATCGATTGCATAACTTTTGAGGACATTTTTATTCATGAGAAGAGAACGTTTATGCAGGCGGTGGCCCACGCCACAAGTTTTACAGACGATACAATTTGCGGGCTTGATCTTGACCTGGATAGTGTTCAAAACACACTTAGTAGCGCCATGAGTCCCGTTGGCGTTTCTCCAAATCATGCCAGGCAATATATTTCCTATGCCGCTGCTGATCTTAAGCCGGCATACCTGCATATTTGTGAAGGAGCCTCCCGGTTGCCTGATGGAAGGAGCGATAATGGAATCGGTAAATTGATCAGCTATCTTGTAAGCGATTTTGTAAAGAGCCTGATCGATGCGTAAAGAAAGATTAAAGCAAATAGCCTGAACCTTTTCCCTCTTACAGAAATTAGAAGACTACCTTTAATACAAAAAGTCAAATAATTTCTTGTAAAAAACTTAGACTCCGAAAAGTCTAAGTTTTTCCTTAATGAGTTGCTATGAAATTATCTGTTAGGTATGGAATTTTAATTGGTTTGATTGCCGCTGGCTTGTTTATACCTTTTTTATGGTCGACACACTTGTTCGATTGGGACGAAATCAATTTCGCGGAATGTGCAAGAGAAATGATCAAAACACACGATTATAGCCGTATTTATGTTGATTTCAAACCATTCTGGGAAAAGCCACCTATGTTTTTCTGGATGCAGGCAATATGTATGAAGCTATTTGGCGTCAATGAATTTGCCGCAAGGCTTCCGAATGCCATTTGTGGAATCGCGACGATGGTCGCTGTTTTTCTCTGCGGAAGTAAAATATTTGACCGGAGATTCGGCTTATTGTGGGCTATTGCCTTTGGAGGTTCGATTTTCCCCAACATGTATTTCAAATCGGGTATCATCGACCCTTGGTACAATCTCTTTACATTTCTCGCTCTATACTTTTTTATTTTATATCACTGGAAAACAAATGAGTTTGACAAGGAAGGATTGACAAGAAGCCCGATGACATACACTGTTTATGCGGGCATTTTTATGGGACTCGCTGTTTTAACAAAAGGCCAGGTAGCACTGATGGTTTTTTTGCTCGTTTTGGGAGTTTATTTTATTTATAACCACTTCCGGCTTTTTTTCAAATGGCACAACGCCATTTTGTTTCTCGTAGTTACGACGCTGGTCACTATGACCTGGTACGGGTATGAAACGATAAAGAATGGCCCATGGTTTATCACCCAATTTCTCAAATACCAATATCGCCTTTTTAGTACGCATGACGCGGGGCAAAAGGGCTTTTTTGGATATCATTTTGTGATGCTCCTGATAGGTTGTTTTCCCGCATCCGTCTTTGCTATCCCTTCATTTTTCAGAATCAGGGAAGAAACAAGGTTTGGGAAAGATTTCAGAAAGTGGATGATCTTTCTTTTTTGGACCGTCACTATTTTATTTACAATAGTTCAATCGAGAATAATTCACTATTCTTCACTTGCATGGTTTCCCATTACTTTTCTTGCTGCACACACATTTTACCAATGGACTCAAAACAAAATGACCTTTAAAAAATATGTCTCTGTCGGAGTGAGCATCATCGGGGGTATTGTTGCTCTTGCTGTAATAGCCGTTCCCTTTTTTGCCTTGAACATCAAAAAATTTATTCCTTACGTAAACGACAAGTTCGCTCAGGCGAACATGCAGGCGGACGTTTATTGGTCGGGATGGGAAAGCCTGATTGGGTTATGGTTGTTGATTATAATCATTATCGGTATTGACCGATTAAAGAAAAATGAATTTCAACAAGCGGCGTGGACGTTTTTCGGAGGAGGGGCAATTTTTATTTTTTTACTTTCAGCGATCATCATTCCTAAAATAGAAAGATATTCTCAGGGTGCAGCCATCGATTTTTTAAAGCAGAGAAAAGGCGAGGACTGTTATGTAGCAACATTGGGCTATAAAAGCTATGCCGAGTTATTTTATACGCA
>VBAU01000195.1:998-1399 GCA_005883855.1 Bacteroidota bacterium | reverse complement strand
ACCTCTTTTAAATCCCCGCGTTATTGACTCCGCTTTTTTCGGGAAAAGAGTTTCAGGAATGAACTTGCTGTTTTATCGTTTGATCCGAGCCAGCCTTTCATCCTTGTATAAACGGCGATCATTGCGTTGTCTAAGTTGACCATAATTTCTTTAGTCGTCTCACCCGGTCTGGCCTTGTAAAACGTTGCCCGTCGGAATGGATTTTTTTCTATAGTATAATAATAAAGGGCTATTGATCTCCGGTATTCATTTTCAGGGCAGGTGGTAGGCTCGGGATGGCCGTGATAAGAGTCGGCGTCTGTATTAAAAATTACGCACCGGTTAAAAGTCGGAGATAATCTCTTTTCGCATTTTTTTACCTCCTTATCCCACAGTTCCAGTTTGCCTCCCCATTCATCCTG
>VBAU01000195.1:496-977 GCA_005883855.1 Bacteroidota bacterium | reverse complement strand
TTTATTCGCCTTTGCCAGTGTGCATGATGCGGATGAACGGTGAAATCGGCATGTATGTTCAAAAATCCTCCCTTGCCGGATTGATGTATGCCACCGCCTTCCAGCATATCATCGCCTCGGAGATTCTTTATCCCCGTAAGCATACTGAGGAATTGAATAAATTCCGGCGAGTTAAGCTCTTCGATGGTTTTCCTGATCGATGGAGGGAGCATATCAAGTTTGTTCAATCCTTTCTTTTTCTCATTGTAATGAAAGTAATTTATCCACCCTTCGGTCTTATTCAGTTCTTTAAACTCTTCCAGGCAATCTTCGAGTGTACTGTTATTCAAAAAATTCTCCAGTACAATATGGGGATAGGGAGCAGCCCGCTGGTATTGACTGCTCAACTCGTTCAATCGGTCATTCCATTCGGCATAATCAAATATTTGCGGCATGTTCGTATTTTGAAGATGGTATTTATTCTCCAAGAGTAGCTTTTGTT
>VBAU01000195.1:0-480 GCA_005883855.1 Bacteroidota bacterium | reverse complement strand
GTTCTCATGGATTTGGGACAGGAAATTTCCTGCAATTTCAAACCCAGTTTAGAAACGTTGAGTTATTAGCTCGTTAATGGAAATTTTATTTACACAAAAGCGACTGCTTGCTCAATTTGATGAAGGCGTTTCAAGCGCAACCAGGAAATAAAAAGATTACCAAAAAGGAATTGAAGGTATTGCCTGTGGTCGATTTTATTATTTCGTGCCAGGGTTCAAAATGACGAGAGAAAAAAGCGCAACTAATTCATTACAAAGGAGGCTTCCCGACTAGGCTTTGTTCGACGAGATTGTTTTCACGAGGCCGTTTGAGTCAAGCACGTAATCGTAGGATTTTCCACTCATTTTCCTGAACTGCGAGGAATAAAGAGGTGATGTCACTTTGTTTTCTATGGCTTTGATTGCTGAAATCGAAACGGGTAATACCATCGTGGGTTTGCATGTTCTTGTGTGGTCTTACCGCCCATCAATTTGGCAATA
>VBAU01000194.1:3319-7507 GCA_005883855.1 Bacteroidota bacterium | reverse complement strand
AGTAATTCTTATCAACAGCAACCCCGCCACGATCATGACCGATCCAATGATGGCTGATAAGGTCTACTTGCTTCCACTAACTGTTGAAAGCATTGAACAGATTTTGGACGAAAACCAGATCGATGCCATTCTGCCAACGATGGGCGGACAAACTGCATTGAACCTTGCCAAGGAAGCGGAAGACCTCGGCGTGTGGAAGCAGCATAACGTTAGATTAATTGGCGTTGACATCAAGGCCATAGAAAAAGCAGAGGACCGTGAGAAATTTAGAAAATGGATGATCGAGCTTGGTATCCCTGTCGCCCCGGCAAAAACAGCCAACTCATTTTTAGAGGGGAAGGAATTTGCACAGGACATCGGCTTTCCACTGGTAATTCGGCCGTCGTTCACATTGGGAGGAACAGGTGGTGGGTTCGTGCATGACAAAGACGAGCTGGATGACGCACTCAATCGCGGCTTGCAGGCATCGCCCATTCACGAGGTACTTGTAGAGAAAGCGGTGCTGGGATGGAAAGAGTTCGAATTGGAGTTACTGCGGGACTCTGCAGATAATGTATGTATTATTTGCAGTGTGGAGAATTTTGACCCAATGGGGATTCACACCGGCGATTCCATAACTGTGGCCCCGGCCATGACGCTTAGCGACACTGCAATGCAATTAATGCGCAACACGGCCATCAAGATGATGCGCGACCTGGGAAATTTTGCCGGTGGTTGTAACGTGCAATTCGCACTAAATCCAAATACAGAAGAGATCATTGCCATAGAAATCAACCCGAGAGTAAGTCGCTCGTCGGCACTTGCTTCAAAGGCAACAGGGTATCCGATCGCTAAGATCGCCGCCAAACTGGCTATTGGCTATACCCTGGATGAATTGGAAAACCAAATCACAAAAACCACTTCCGCTTATTTTGAACCGGCACTTGACTATGTGATTGTGAAAATACCACGCTGGAATTTTGACAAGTTTAAAGGAGGCAACGATACTCTTGGGTTGCAAATGAAAAGTGTTGGTGAAGTGATGGCTATCGGAAGGAGCTTTACCGAGGCAATTCAAAAAGCATGTCAGAGTTTAGAAAATAATGCAGTAGGATTAGGATATTATGGCAAGAGCCTGGTGAAACCCGATGAGGTTCTCAATCATATCAAGACTCCTAAATGGGATCGCATTTTTAGGATCAAGGATGCACTGATGATGGGCGTGAGCGTAAATACGATTTCAAAGGCGACCGGGATCGACCGCTGGTTTATTTACGAGATACAAAAGATTTGCAACTTGGAAAAAGAGCTTTCAAAATACGATTTGGAAACGCTGCCGCCAGAACTTTTACGCGAGGCCAAGGTGAACGGGTTCAGCGATGAGCAGATAAATCGAATATTACAACACGGTGACGAAGATGAGATTTATAAAAAAAGAAAGGAGCTAGGGATTACCCGCGTTTACAAAATGGTTGATACGTGCAGTGCCGAATTTGAAGCCAAGACTCCTTACTTCTACTCAACTTTTGAAGTTGCCTCGAACTCGTCCGATGGCCGCCAACAAGCGATCGCCAATGAGTCGAAGGTGTCCCTCAAAAAGAAAATAATTGTACTGGGATCGGGTCCTAACCGCATTGGGCAGGGAATTGAATTCGATTATTGTTGCGTTCATGGGCTATTGGCGATTAAGGAATGCGGCTATGAATCCATCATGGTGAACTGCAACCCTGAAACCGTTTCGACAGATTTCGACATGGCCGATAAACTTTATTTCGAGCCAGTGTACTGGGAACATTTGTGGGAAATTGTCGAGCATGAAAAACCAGATGGCGTGATTGTGCAACTGGGTGGACAGACCGCGTTGAAACTCGCGAAATTCCTGCACGAGCGGGGCGTCAGGATCATTGGGACATCATTTGATGACATGGATATTGCGGAAGACCGCGGACGGTTCAGCGACAGGCTCAAGGAATTGAACATTCCATATCCGGATTACGGAACAGCCTACGACGTCGACGAAGCAATTCAAGTGGCTCACAAAGTAGGTTACCCGGTATTGGTTCGCCCTAGTTATGTGCTCGGTGGTCAGCGAATGAGAATTGTGATCAATGATGATGACCTGGAAAAGGCGGTCGTAAGTTTATTGAAGCACATTCCGGGTAATAAAATTTTGGTGGATCACTTTTTAGATCGTTGCCAGGAGGCGGAGATCGATGCCATTTTTGATGGCGAGGATTTTCATGTCATGGGTGTGATGGAGCATATTGAACCGGCCGGAATCCACAGCGGCGACAGCAATGCCGTTCTGCCTGCATTCAATCTCACCCCATTGGAAGTTACCACGATGGAATTTTATGCTGAGAAAATTGCCAGAGCTTTAAAAATAAAAGGACTTATCAATGTTCAATATGCGATCAAAGATGGGAAGGTGTATGTGATCGAAGCGAATCCACGAGCGTCAAGAACTACACCGTTTATCGCCAAAGCTTATCAAATTCCTTATCTAAATATTGCCACCAAGATCATGATTGGGGCCAACAAACTCAAAGATTTCAAGTTCGACAAAAAACTTCAGGGGTTTGCTATTAAAGAACCTGTTTTCAGCTTTGAAAAATTCCAGGGCGTGAGCAGGGAGCTTGGACCCGAAATGAAATCGACAGGGGAAGCGATCCGTTTTATCAAAGATCTTCGCGATCCTTACTTCAGGCAATTATATAAGGATAGGAGCATGTATTTGAGTAAATAGTATCGCGGATTTTGGAATTGCACGGATTCGGATGTATACCCGAAGCGGACGCACGTCAGTCAATCTTTTTTACTCTTCCGCTTCCCGCAATGCTGCTTGACACTTGTGCGTTGCCTTTGTAATTTACATCTCCACTTCCCGCCACGTGAACATCGAGCTTAACGCTGGCAAAAATATCCGCATTACCACTTCCATAGATTTTTACGTTCGCTTCTTCGGATTGTAGATTCATCGCTCTTACATTGCCGCTACCATGAATCTCACCATTAAATGTTTTTGTCTCACCACTTAAATTAATATCGCCGCTTCCGTTGATCTCCGCATCTATGCCCGGGGTATTTACATCCATTTTGATGTTGGCGCTGCCATTTACTCCCAGTTCCAATTTTGATGAATCGGTAATTTTTGACAAGCCTGTGATATCGCCTGACCCATAAGAACGAATGCTCTTAAAATCTGGAGAGGAAACATAGATTTTTATTTGTCTGCTTGGTCGCAACCAGTAGTTCTCTTTCGTGTCCACATGAAGCACGGAACCGTCAACGTATGTTTCAATATAAGGGAGCAAGTTGTCCTCCGCTTCTATTTTTACTGACTGATTTCCGGTTGAAACATACACGTTAAATGATCCGTGAGAAGCCACTGCGTTGAAGGTCCCTGGGGATCGTTCTTCTGTTCTTACATTTCCGTTGCCACGAATCCTTTGACCGGCTACGTAGCGGCAGGCGGAAAACAGAATAACAATGGCCGCCGCAAAAAGAAAGATCTTTTTCATGATGAAAGATTTGAGTGTGTTTAAATATACTAATTCCGGTCATAGCAGATTATGATCGAGATTAGAAATCACGATTTACACAGAGTATCGCCAGAGGGTAGTTCTATTGGACGACTAAGTTGTGAACCAGGTTACACGGAACGAATTTGCGTAAAAATTTATCATCAATCGGTTGCGTACTTTTTATGAAGCCGGTTTTGTATTGAATACGCGATCAGTTTATTTTTGTTTTCTAATTTACACCCTCAAATCCCTTCACATGCGAAAAGAAACTGACTACTTTATTACTTCTATTCATTCAATCCTGGACGGCCAACCCTGGTACGGGGAACCAGCCATGAAGATCTTACAAGGTGTTGGTTCTAGTAAGGTTTACAAAAAACCAAATGACAACTCTCACTCCCTGATTGAATTACTTTACCACATGGTTACCTGGACAGAATTTACATTGAAAAGACTGGAGCAAAAAGAAGAAAAGGACATGGCCGCCTTTGAAAAATTGGATTGGCGCGAAATCAACCCGGAAGAACACACCTGGGAAAAAGGTATGGCTCAATTTAAGGTAACACATGATTTAATCATTGACCTACTGGGAACAAAGGATGACGAGTTTCTTGCCGAGAAGGTGGAATATCGCGATTACAACTTTCGGTTCTTGTTACACGGAATCATTCAGCATGACATTTAT
>VBAU01000194.1:0-3258 GCA_005883855.1 Bacteroidota bacterium | reverse complement strand
GAACGCTTCCTGAGCGAAGCGAAGGGCGGCAAGTTCAAGGTCAAAAATGCTTGCGCAAAAACGGTCTGAACGCTCTAAGCGGTCCGACCGTTTGCTTAAAATGTAATTCTGCCTTCGTTTTCTTCAAAAGCCTTATACGAGTCCGCATAAAAATTTTCGCGGTTAAATCCAAATAACTCAAACGCCAGTTGCTGGTTGCTCAAAGTGCCATCCCTTAGACCAGCATAATCTTTGAAAGAAGAAAACATCCAATCTTCCATTTTTTGAACCAACCCGGACTCTAACAGGGTTTTGATGGATGTAATGAAAAACTGCGACAGCTAGATTAGCATCCTCTAAATATTTTGCCTTTGTTTTTTGTTGAAATAATGATCCAGAAGTCCCGTTTTGCTTGTTGATCGCTTGAGAATATGAGCTGAGCAAAATGCCAATAGCTGAGGTCAACGGGTGCCTCTCAGTTTGCACCTTTACACTTCCATTCCTCGAAGCAAACTCTTTTACATCTATTTGCTTAAACACTTCGGCCACGAGCGACTTAACTCGAACCAGAAAATGAAAATGATTCGGCATCAGACAGTAAGCAAGGATATCACAATAAGGGATGACTTGGTTTCGTACTTTTTTAAGAAAGAATAGGTAGTTATTATGATCGAAGAAAATACGCTGCTTGTTATTGCCTCGATTGTAGATGTGATAAACTCCCCCGTCCATGAATTGCATGACAACAAATATTGCCATCTAAAACTAAGGACCGCTTGGTATGATTCACTGAGTGTTTTTCAGAAAACCTGTTGTCTAATGCTCAGGAAGCTTTTGTTGGTTAACGGTCAGACCGGTTAGAGCGTTCAGACCGTTGGGCAAAGGGGATCGTCGTTCAGACTGCTGACCGATTTCATCGCTCCACCTGCTCTTCCCTGCTTCTCACAAACGCGGCCCGTTTCGGTGCGGGCAGTGGAACATTATCTCCTTTTATTCCATGCCATAGAACAAGATTAAACTCCATGTCGGGGACAGCGTCTTCTTTTGTAAAATTAAATTTCTCCGACCGACGCTGCCATTCGTTCATTGCCATGCTTTTTTGCGTGATGTCAATTTGCGCTGGTACGGATGTGAAAGGATTTAGATTAAGAGTAGAACTAAAACATCTCCACATGGGTTCGGCGGCTGCATCATACTGAGTCATGGGAGGCAAGCCCAGAATCAGTTCAATTGTGCGCAATATTGACGATGTTGAGTACATAGTGTGATCAATATATCCTCTTTTTACAAAACCCCCGGCGACATAGGCCGTGGTGCGATGCGCATCCACATGATCAGGCCCATTCTGCGCGTCGTCTTCCACAATGAAGACCGCCGACTCTTTCCAAATCTTAGATTTACTTAAGTGCTCAATAAAAAGACCAACCGCCCAATCATTGTCGGCCACATGAGCGAAAGGTGTTGGTCGATCTTTTGACAGGCCTTCAGTGTGGTCATTGATAAACCGTAAGGAATTGAATTGCGGAACCGCGTTCGCCGTAAGCAATGAATCAAACTCTCTTCTCCACTGATAAAAGCGAGTGGTGTCCCTTACGCGCTGATCCCAGCTTGTATAATAGGGACAAAAATGATGCTCAAGCACAGGAATATTTGCCTTGTAATCATCAGCAAACTCACCATACGTCCGATAGCTAACACCGTTTCTCTTGCAATGATCCCAAATAAAACCATTTTTGTTGTTGGCAATTTCTCTTGTTCCCTCAGCATCGTAATTGCCGCCACGATCACCATAGCTTGTTGGCCAGTGTTTTTCTAAATAATCGGTTGCATACCCACCCATGCTCCAATTGTGTCCATCAGCACTCACTTCACCGTCACAGTAGAAATTATCGAGTAGTACAAATTCCTTGACCAACTTATGTTGGTTGGGTGTAATTTTTTCGCCAAATAACACAAGAGAAGGATCACCGTTGCCCATTTTTAGATCACCCAAAACCTGGTCGTAGGTCCTGTTTTCCTTAATGATATAGAAGACATATTTGATCGGAGATTTGTCGCCCACTTTCATCGGAATAGGATTGCCAGGCTCGCCCTTGCTTGTACTTTCATTTTCCTTTGAGTACGGGGTGTTGCGATAAACAACTTGTGAGTAAACACTAAGCTGTTTTTCCGACGGCGCGTTGATGATGATTAGCCTGCCCTTGAATAATCCGCCAATATATTGCTCGGTTGTACTGGTATCCGACCCGTGCCACATTACTTCGCCCTCTTGCCGGATAGGGTTCGGCCCAAAGGGATTGGCCATTGATGAAAAACCTTTGCCGTTAGTGACAAAAAGTTTTGTGCCGATTACTTTCACATTGGTCGGGTACCAGCCGGTGGGAATAAATCCCTTGCTCCTGCTGCTACCTGGTCTGCTTACATCAAATACGGCAAGACAATTATTGTCGGCATTTGCGATATACAAAGTTTTCTCATCTTCACTCAACGCTACTCCATTGGAGGTAGACCCACTCGGTGAATTGGGATAAAGGGCAGCATTCAATGTTTCAATTACTTTCCGTTCGCTAGTGTTGATAACCGACACCGAATTATCATTGGCATTTGCAACAAATAAGTAAGTCCCATTTTTTGAGAGACAGATCTCGTTGGGATTATCGCCCACCGGGATCTCTCCGGAAAATTCTCCAACCTGGGTGTTGTAGACATAAATTCTGTCGCATCCCCAACAACTGATGTACAGTAACTTTTTGTCGGGAGATAGCAAGCTCGCATATCCTTCTCCACCCAGCTGCTTGCCACGGATGATTTTTTTTGTCTTGATATCTATAACGTACAGCGAATCGTTTTCCTGTGTTACTACGTACAATATGTTTCTTGTGTCATCAATATCAATTCCCGTCGGTGAAATCTTGTTTGGCCACTTGTCGCCCAGCTTAATACTGTCTTTTAGCACCAACCTGTTATTCTGTACGGCATATTTTAGAATCCAGTTGTCATTTCCGCCAGAGGCATACAAAAATTTTTCGTCAGCACTGAATTTTAGGCCGTACCAGGATTTCGGAATGATGACGGTACTGATCACTTTTTCATTTTTCACATCAATTAATTGCAGCGACTGTGTGCTTTGACCGTTGTTGGTCACTGCCGCATATCTCTTAGATGGAGAGACCGCGATGTTTAAAGGCAGATCGCCAAGTGCTAAGCTTTTGCCTACAGGAGTAAGACTCCAGCCATTGGGTAAATGCACTCTCTTTGATTCTAGCTGTTGCAGCGTCT
>VBAU01000193.1 GCA_005883855.1 Bacteroidota bacterium | reverse complement strand
CACGCACAGCACACCACCCCTCCACGCGCACAGCGCACCCCTTCCACGCACACAGCGCACCCCTTCCACGTTCACGCTTCCACAGCGCACACTCGCTTCCACAGCGCACACAGCGCACCCCTTCCACGTTCACATTTCCACAGCGCACCCCTTCCACGTTCACGTTTCCACACGTTCACGTTTCCACAGCGCACCCCTCCACGTTCTGTACAGCGCACACAGCGCACCCCTTCCACGTTCACGCTTCCACACCGCTTCATACGTACATACTCATTCCAACACCTCTTACGTACTTTACCTTCTTACCGTCCCTTCACTTTCCTTTGCGACCAACATACGTATTTCCCAATTCCCAATTGTTAACACACACTAAATATCACATCATAGTTCATATATACCTCCTTCTCTCGAAATAATATGAGTATCAATCTACTTACTCTCGTCAGTCATAATTCTTCTCAAAGTCCTCATACTATCATTCGTCAATATCTTCAACCTCTTCCAGAGATAGAGCAGCTCGATCATTTACTCAATCTCTTCCAATCGGCTCATGAAAACCTTCAACATATCTCTGAAACTGTTGTTGCCGCATGGGCATATGTGTTGGAGAAACAATTATGGACCACACGTTACCCAAGTTTGGAGTCATTACAACAAGCGATACACTTCACTGACACTATTAAACCTATTCTCGATGCCAATAAAATCTTCAATTCTCGTATGTCGTCAGCGTTTTCCACAATTTATATTAATTGGAAGATGCTTCCTCACGATGCTATTCCTGTCGCCATTCGTCCAAGTACAATTTCACAACATCTGGCGAGAGAATTGGCACGTCTCAGTCAAATATGTTCGTTGGAAGAAGCTATGAATCTCATTCAAAAACAAATCATGGTTCGTACCACAGTTCCTGGAAGATGGTCATCCCCTACAGTACAATCTCTTGATGTCCTCAAAGTATACGAAAACAAAAGCGCTTTATTAAATCCCTCGTCAAATCAGTTAACATCTTTATCCTCATTTGACGTCGTTATACCTCTCCCAACTAATACTCAATTATCATCCACTCTAACTTCAGAATCAATGCAACTCGATACCGGGTACATTATCAATGACAGCGAGACTGAAGAATCTGAAGACAGTTCCATTCAATATCAACGTCGTCGATGTAAATGTTCGTCAAAGTTCAAAACTCGGCTCAATAAAATCAAATCTCACACACCCCTCATTGAAAGACATCGGTTTTTATCAGATACATGTCATTCGGGGGTTACCAATCTCTGTTGGGATCATCTCCGATTATTCTGTCGTCAGACAGCGGGTTTATACAGCAACGGTATAACTTTACCAATTCTTCAAAGTCGAATCAATGACGTTTATAAAAACCTTCACATTCATAATTCATTCGTTCATCAACATCGCAATTGGTTCAACAAATCAACTCGTGACACTGTCGCTACTGACTCTTTAATTCCATATCGATATTTGTCAACTCCAATGCCTCAACCTACTATTAACCCAGAAGTTATATTCAAACGTTTCGGTGGAACTGCTACATTTACTGAATGGCTTGATACGGGTGTCATTCTTCTTCCAGATCTTTGTTCATATCTCAATGACATACCACAACAACTTATTGATTTCGAATTCAATCTTTATCGGCATCATTTTGCTGAAAGTCCTGGTCAGCCAGCAAAGGGGTTTCTTCGTAATATGTTCTATAGTGGAATCCAACAACTCATTCGACAAGATCCTGGATGGTATGCTATGCAAGTGGCCTGTCGTCCTGACCATGAATGGCGTCTCATATGCTATCCTTACGTCGCTAAAGATCCTGAGATTGGAGAAAACACTGGTTTCTGTCACATGGACATCAATATCGAAAAATATTTGGAAGCGGGTATTGGATTCAGTCAACTCACCAGTAGTATCTCACTTGATCAAGAGTTTGAAGATGGATGTACTATCGTTGTACCTGGTTTTTACAAGCGTATTAAAGAATGGCAGCAACGTCGAAAAGATCGTGGAATTCGTCCAGCTGGTACAACTACTGATGCATCTTCTTCATCATATAATGAACAAGATATCGCTATATTTGGGTCACCTAAGCCATATCCTTGTTCCAAATATGGAATTCGCTTGACTCTCCCAAGCAATATCCATGGTTCTACAAAGTTAACCCTTCAACGCAGACGAGTTCTCTATTCATGGCACACTCGTGTAGCTGCAAATGGTCATGATCTCGAGATCCCCGGTCAACATTCAGTGGAAGAGCTCTGCAGATGTCATCGAGATCTAGAAGCTCCTACCCGTGGAGTTGCTGGTGAGTTAGTAACTCACTCACGTCCTCCTTTCAGATTCCCTGCAGCTATATCAATGGAAAGTAGTTCAGCCCTTGGTGATGCCCTCATCGGACGACGTAAATGGGATGACCCGATGGTTATATACGAAGCCAACCTAGTACTCGGCACTGATGATAACGCTGCCCTGCAGTACGTTCATGAGACTCGTCAGAAATTGGTTCATAATTACATTCGTTGTGTCGAAAATATGCGTCAGATTGAACCAATGGTCTTTCCCAACAATTCTTTCGTTCTTCAAAGTTCTTAATCTTGTACTGTCTCTTTTAACCTATTCTAATCTTAGTTTATATACTTATTTTCCTTTAGTTGGGCGGCTATTCAGGAAGTTATTTTTATTACGTATTGATATTCACTCTTTCTCCCCAATATCTCTAACTGAATTCACTCTTTCTCTGCAATATCCCTTCCCATACAGCCCAAGCATTCGTCCCATTTTCCCCCAGAAACTTACGCCTCTCAGTCATCCATATACAAAAGTCTTTTAAATCAACAAATTCCCTTTGCGCAAGTTCTCGTATCCCATCACGGTACCCCAAATCCAAGTTCACATATGCTAATATGACGAGCGGCAATACAACGTCCCTGCCCCTACAGCCTCTCTTATTTTTATAACCCTCACAAAGATCCCCCGGACGTCCACATCCATAGCAACTGGTATTCGATCGATAGCTGATCTTCGTCCGAAACTTGGCATATCGTTCCCCCAGTTCATCAGTCAGTACGTCACATTCTTTGGTAACGTGTTCCCTCTCGATTGTGTCATGTACTAACCAACACACAGCACATTTATCTTGCAACCACTCATGCCGTTCAATCATTTCTTCAAGACGGGACCCTCGATCCATCTCCACTTGCTGCAACTGCCGTTCTCTCTCCTTGTAAATCGTTACACGTTTCCGTTGACGAACCCCTTCCTCATCTTCTTCCAACCTTCGTTTCCTAGCTGACACGCCACTTGTTGTTGCTAGACAATTGTCACACATCTCCCCATCTAACTCGGTACAACTCATTCCTTGTGAAATCCCATTCATATATTGACTTAGTCCAACCCTCCGACATTCACTCGTTACTATCAATTCCCTCATCGCAGCCTCATCCGGGGGCAAAGTACTTGCATCTTCAGCCAGTAGCTTTATGAAATCTCCATCCGCAATCAAGATTATCGAATCCACACTCTGTCCCTCCCTTCCTCCCCGTCCAACCTCCTGGTCGAAATTGATAGCCCCATATGGCACGCCGAGATGGATGACGGACTTGATATTCTTGATATCAACCCCTGCCCCGAGAGCCCCCGTTGCGAACAATAAACCAGCCTTCCAATTTTTCAATGTTTCCGACTTTTCCTTGGAATCAGAATAATAAACTCCACAGTTAAATTGCCTGGCCCAGCTATCACATTCTCCTCGACTTCGGCAGAACACCAACACCTTCTCTATTCCATGACAAAACTCAAGCTCTCCATTCAACAGCTGCTTCGTATCCTTCTTAAGATCTTCGTCAGAGATTCGTTGAATTCTGTATCGCACCCTTGGTTTCTTATTAACTTCTCTAATCACTGTGGGTTCGTGGAAGCACATGAAATCATTGTACCGTTCGAGAAGCGATGATGGTAGAGTTGCCGTCAATGAGACATACTGAACCGGTAATGCTAGCTTTCGTATATCATCTAACTTGGGTCGGAAGTTGCTATCCATCATCAACTTGTGCACTTCGTCCAATACAATTCTGTCTAAACGTCCTTTGAGATGAATATCCAAGATGAACTGGTTGAAACTCCCTGTCACAGCCGATTCAGTGACGACGATGATAACCGTGGCCATCCGTAGTGGTCCCCGTCCATATAATATGCAGTCAACCTTTGCATCTTTACATCGTATCAATAAATCCTCTGCTAACGCAACCAATGGAGTTATCACTACCGTCGTCCCTGCATCCGGCAGCAGCGCTGGTATCATAAAAGACAAACTCTTACCGGCCCCTGTTGGCAATACCACAATTAACGGACTGACACCCT
>VBAU01000192.1:5322-8350 GCA_005883855.1 Bacteroidota bacterium | reverse complement strand
GCCCGTCGTTATTCGTGTTTAGCCCTTCGGGGCAATTCAACACTGCAATAGCGGACAAACGGCCAAAGTCGCTAAGACTGACTAATAACTATCGACTGTTGACTATTGACTATTGACTATTCACCATTCACTATTCACAACCTCACTCCGTTCTCAAACTCTTCACCGGATTCAGCAACGCAGCTCGCATCGCATGAAATCCTACCGTACACAAAGCGATCAATACGGTCACGATCGCCGTCGCAACAAACAGATATGCCTGCACAGGAATTCGGTAGGCAAAATCCTGCAACCATTTATGTCCAGCCCACCAGGCGAGTGGAATGGCAATGAGGATTGCAATCGTGATCAATCCTAAAAAGTTTTTCGCTACAAGCATGGTAATGCTTGCCACGTTTGCCCCCAATACTCTTCTTATACCAATTTCCTTCGTGCGCTGAACCGTCGTGAATGCAGCCAAACCAAATAAGCCCAGGCATGCCAGCACAATGGCAAGTGAAGCTGCGACAGTAAACAATGCGGAAGAGCGTTGTTCCGATAGATAAAGTTTGTTGTAGTCTTCATCAAGGAAATGGTAAATAAATGGCCTATCTGTCACATGTTGTTTCCAAACCATTTCGAGACGGCCGACAGTTGACTGTATATTGCGGCCATCAATTCGAATCATAAAATCCCGCGAAAAATCTCTTCCGAGAAAGATCACAAGCGGACCAATGGGATCATGGAGGCTGCTGAAATTAAAATTCTTTACAACTCCGACAACCGGGCCTGGAGTCCCCTTTTCGATTGTCCGTCCAATTGCCTGTTCCGCGGTCCAACCGATTTTAGTTGACAATGCCTCATTAATGATGAATGGCTGTTTAAAATTCGCATTGTTATTTGAAGTATCCATCAATGAAAAATCGGAGAGCAGAAAATCGCGGCCCGCAACCAATTGCATCTTCATGGTTTTAATAAAATCCAGGTCAACAGGCATGGCATTTAATGAAACTTCGTGTTTTCCTTTTTCATCTGTCGCCGTGATGCCATCACCCCATTCCACATATTCCGGTGTTTCATACGAAGCAGTGACTCCTTCTACTCCCCGTACCTGCTCAAAAGCTTGTTTCAGGCCCTGGAAATTTTGTGTCATGTTACCACCAATGGGTAACACCACAATATGATCTTTATCATAGCCGAGGTTTTTGGTCTGCATATAATGCATTTGCTGCATAATAATGAGGGTGTAAATAATCAGGAAGACTGAGGTTCCAAATTGTACCACGATCAAAGTCTTGCGTAATAAATTTCTGCCGCCGGTAAAGGAAAATCCTTTTTTTAATACATTAAGGATCTGCGTACCGGATAAGATGATGGCCGGATACAAACCTGCAAAGAAGCTTACCAGTACAGCAAGTGTGATCAACGCCAGGATGGGTGCGGGTTGCAGCATGATGGCCGTCGTGAACTGTTTGCCCGACACGTTGTTGAAATAGGGGATAAGCAACATACTCAACCCCCATGCAAACAAGGCAGCTATCAATGTGAACACGAAAGACTCTCCAATAAATTGACGGAACACTTGCGGTTTTGAAGCACCCATTACCTTACGCACTCCAATCTCCCCGCTTCTGCCTGCGGCTTGCGCGGTTGCCAGGTTCGTATAATTTGCGCAGGCAATCACCAGGATGAGCAATGCAATGGCGGCAAATATGTAGATGTATTTGATATTGCCATTTGGTTCGAAACCGGAAAGTGAGGAATATAAGTGTACACTGGTTAGTGGCTCTAGTTGAAAGGTGAGATAGTCGTCCTTGTTTTCTATTCGCACTTCGCTCCGCACCTGTGACGTTCTCATATATTCAGAAATTTGTTGCTGCAACGTCGGGATCGAGTTTTTATCTCTCAATAAGAAGTAAGTGATCCAGTTTGCGTTCCAATAAACCTCATCTTTTACAGAATTGCCCAGGTTGAGAAATTGGGTGACAAAATCAAACTTTAACTGCGAATTCTGCGGAACATCCTCGCAAACGGCCGCCACTCGCATATTTTGCTTGCCGATGACAAACACTTTGTTCAGCGGATCCTCCCGACCAAAATATTTATTAGCTGCGGATTCACTGAGGACTACCTTGTCCGGCGCGTCCAGCGCAGTCGCGGCATCTCCTTTGACCAGGCGAAAGGAAAAGATCTTGAAGAAAGCAGGATCCGCATATAAAATTCTTGGCTCATCGAATATCTTATCCGCAGTTCTTACTACGTTATGACTGACAAACGTTCTTACATACTCTTCGATAGAAGGAAACATCCTCTTGAATTGAGGTCCCACCTTTGTTCCTGTGGATGCAGTTTTATTTACTGTGCCGGAGAACTTATACTCCATCGTTGTTCGCACGATGCGGCTGGAATTGACATGAAATTTGTCATAGCTCAATTCATGATTGATATACACGCCGATTAACAAGCATGCCGCGAGACCAACAGTGAG
Organism: Bacteroidota bacterium; assembly: GCA_005883855.1. Lineage (GTDB taxonomy): Bacteria > Bacteroidota > Bacteroidia > Chitinophagales > Chitinophagaceae > VBAU01. The sequence continues at coordinate 5,883 of VBAU01000192.1, read as the reverse complement.
TCCAAAAATGTTGATTGCAGAGTACAACCGGTTTTTGCGTAGGTTGCGAAAAGCGGTTTTTAAATAGTTCCTAAACATATTGTCCAAAATTTTATTGTCAATTGTCAATTGTGAATTGTCAATTGTGAATTGGAACTTTTGCCAACCGAGGATTCTTCACAATTCACCATTCACAATTCACCATTCCCCATTCACGCTCTCACTCTGTTCGTAAAGATTTCACAGGGTTGGCCAATGCCGCCTTGATCGCCTGGAAACTCACTGTCGCCAGGGCAATGATCAAAGCGATAGCGCCTGCCGTTACAAAAAGTTGCCAGCCTATATTGATGCGATAAGCGAAATCTTCCAGCCATACGTGCATACCCCACCAGGACAATGGAAATGCAACGGCCGCCGAGATCAGCACAAGCATTAAGAATTCCTTTGACAACAATGTTGTGATGCTGGAAATGCTGGCACCTAAAACCTTTCGTACCGCTATTTCTTTGAAACGCTGTTTTATGGTAAACGCAGCCAGACCAAATAGTCCCAGGCATGCCACGAACAAAGAGAGAATGGTGA
>VBAU01000192.1:4646-5252 GCA_005883855.1 Bacteroidota bacterium | reverse complement strand
TTAAATGGACTGTCCGTTGTTATGGCCGTCCATGTTTTTTCTATTTCACTTAGTGTGTGTTGGACATTGCCGGGTTGAATTCGTAAGGCAACGAACCTGTACCAATCAGGGTGGATGTGAATGATCAGCGGTTTGATGTTGTCGTGCAGAGATGTAAAATTGAAATCTCTAACAACACCTACAACTTTACCTTTCTTACCTAGCCCCCAGTCCATGTTTTTCCCAATCGCCTGGCTTGCCTTTTTCCAACCTAAAGTTTTTACGGCAGCTTCATTGACGATAAAAGCCTGCGCCGAATCGGTGCCAAAGGATCTCGAGAAATCTCGCCCCGCAGCTAGCGGAATTTGAAACGTCTTTAGGAAGTTGTAGTCCACGGAAATAACAGCCTGCGACGTGATCTCGTTGTCCGCGGCACCTTCAGGTAACATCGCTACGTTGCTGATCCCACCCTTGAAAGAAAAATCGGTGAGTGTTCCATTGACAACATTTGTATTTTTTGTTAGCTCCTTAATAAGCGTTTCTCCTTTCGGAAGATCTGCTCGTCGCAAACCAATTTCAATGACCTGCTCTTTGTTCAATCCCAGTTTTCGATTTTGGATATACTTC
>VBAU01000192.1:0-4610 GCA_005883855.1 Bacteroidota bacterium | reverse complement strand
TCAGAACAATGGCAATGGTGAATTGAAATACAACAAGGCCTTTTCTTAACAATATATCCTGCCATCCGTGGCGAATGGCTCCTCGTAAGGCGGCGATCGGAGCAAAAGAAGACATCAGCATTGCGGGGTAAATGCCTGCGATAAGACCAACGCAAACAATGATGGCTATAAAGATCAACATCAGGTTTTCGTTCGTGAAAAGATTTAAAGGCAGAGCTTTACCCGTGAATGTGTTGAAGGACGGGAGGACCAGTTCAACAATTGTAAAGGCAAGCACGCCTCCAATTAAGGCAAAAAGAAATGATTCACCGAGGAATTGGAAACCCAATTGTACGCGCCGTGCGCCGATCACTTTGCGCAAACCTATTTCCTTCGACCGATTCAATGATCGGGCCGTCGCAAGATTTATAAAGTTGCAGCAAGCAATGATGAGAATTAGCATTGCCGCCGCAGAAAAAATATACACATAACTAATATCGCTGTTCGGATTTATTTCCGCATTCATATTTGAGTGAAGATGAATGCTGGCAATGGGTTGTAGTTTGAAATCGTACCATAAGCCGCTTTCATTTTTTTCTTGCTCCATTTGTTTGTGAGCGAACGCGTCGATTTTTGATTCAAGTTCTTGCGGAGGATATTTTTCTGGTAATAAGAAAAAGGTATATGAGCTATTATTAAACCAGTTGGAATCCACCTGGTGATTACTTAACTCATCGAGCGTACTGCGCGAAAGAACACAGTCAAAAGTAAAATGGGAATTAGCGGGCACATTTTCCATAACACCTGTGACCGTGAGATTGATCGTGTCGGAAAGCCTCATGATTTTTCCCAGCGCAGGTTCGTTGCCAAAGTACTTTTTTGCTGCATCTTTTGTAAGGACGATTGAGTAAGGATTTACAAGCGCCTGGCGCGGCTGCCCCTGGATCATCGGAAAAGTAAAAATGTCAAATAGCGTTGAGTCAGCGTAAACAATTTTTGTATCGTATAGCTTCTTGTCGTTAATAGCCAAAACTCTGCTTGAACCAATAAAGCGAACCGATGTCTTTATCTCCGGAAAATGCGATTGCAACGTGGGTGCCATGATCGGAGAAGTCACAGCCTGTGGACGGTCTTCCTTTGGAAGATGCAGTATTTCCGTCAGCCGGTATATTTGGCCCGCCTTGGTGTTATACTTATCGTAACTCAGTTCAAACTGTACGTACAGAAATATGAGTATGCACGAGGCAATGCCAATGCCGAGCCCGGCTATATTTAAAACAGAGTAAAATTTGTTTTTGACTAGGTTGCGCCAAGCTGTCCTTAAATAATTTTTTATCATAAAGAAAATCCTCCATCTCCCTTCCAGAGAGTGTTTATTACCTAATGGCAAATGAGCTTTTGAATGAGTCTCATTTGCAGCGCGTGGATAAGAACTACAATTAAACGCGGGTTGCTTCCACAAAGACGCCGTTAGCGTCTGATGTTTACTTCAACGCCAATGAAATTCTTCCGCTTCCAGCTTCCACTCTTACAGGTACACCACCACCATTGAGCTTGCCATTCACTTCCTCATCGCCAAACTTTCCGGTGAAGTTGTCGAGATGATTTGTTTTGATTTTATCTCCCGATAGATCCAGGTCCATGCCTTTCCCTTTTGGAAGTTCCAGATCAATATTGCCCCCTGAATTGCTAATCTTGACATATTTGCCTAATTGTTTTATTGAAACATCGATATTGCCACCGCTGGTCGAGGCTTCAAGGCTGCATGACAGATCACTCAAGTGAACGCTTCCTCCGGAAGTATGGGTATTTAACTCGCCTCCAATGTTACTTCCATGAACACTTCCGCCGCTCGTTTTTGCTTCAATGTCACCTTTCAAATCGCTTAGATCCAATGACCCGCCAGATGTGGTCAGCCTTAGTTTGCCATCACAGTTTTTTGCCTCAATGCTTCCGCCGCTTGTTGACAGTTCAATATCATCTTTGGAGTTTTGGAGATGAATACTTCCGCCACTTGTTTTGCCATCAACTTTCCCACTGACATTGTCAACATCTAAGCTGCCTCCGCTTGTTGAGAACTCTTGCGAGCCCGATAAGTTCGTTAAACTGATGCTTCCTCCACTCGTCTCCAGGTCTGTCGAAACATTTTTTGGAACGAACACTTTGAAAGAAATATTCAGCGCCTTCTTCCAGTCTTTGATCCTTTCCTTGGATTTGGCGGTGGCAGTAAGTTTGCTGTTTGCAGCCGACACGCTGAGGTCATACATCTCATTCAACCGCTGCTGGATTTCTGCCTTCGATAGCTCTTTGTTGTTGTTAGAAGACACGTACACTTCAACGCGTGCCTGGGCAGAGACTCCCTCAACTGAAATACTTCCACCCGAAGTTCGAACCTGCACGTCTTTGATCGATTCATTACTCAATGATTTTGTCATATACGGCTCCTGGCCCGGTTTCACCTGAGCCTGCATAGAAAATTGTGTGACCACAAGCAGTAAAAGCAATAAGTACGTTTTCATGTTTTTTATTTTTTGATTTAGAATATATTTAATCAGGTTCTTCCTGTTGTCAAATGCATGTTCAAATATGGTAAGCGTTCGCCATTCACAATTCACAATTCACCGCCTCACTCCATTCTCAAAAGGTTAGCCGGCTTCGTTTTCGTTACCTGCCAAATTTTTATTCCTGTCGTGAATAACGCGATCAAGATCATCATCACAACAGAGATAACCATAGTGAATGTTGCAATGCCATTGTTGATCCGGTATATTTGATTCAGCAAAAGTTTGGTTAACGACCATCCTGCATAACAGCCGAATGCAGTACCCGCAAGGATGATCCAGAAATAACCTTTGTTTACCAGCAGGTAAATATCCTGTGGCGTTGCTCCGACCACTTTTCTTACCGCTATCTCCCGCATGCGTTTCAGCAAGGTGAGTGAGATCAATGCAAATAAACCTGTTGCCGTAAGCAATACCGTTATAACTGCCAGCCATAAAAAAATGTTGGCTATGCTTGTGCTTACACGAAGGCTTTCGGCAATCATTTGGTCCTGATAAAACGCATTAAACGGCTGAAGCGGAAAAAGCTTTTTCCAAATATTCTGAGCGGTATTGTAAATGCTGGTAAGATCCTTATTCTTCGCTTGTATAATGAGATAACGGTAATTGTCTTCTTGTGTAGCTTTCATTACGAGTGGGTAAGCTGGTTCAAACAGACTCGCGGGATGAAAATCTTTCAACACTCCAACCACTGAATATGCATCCTTATCAATATGCACCTGCTTACCTAATGCCTCAGCAGGTTTCCATCCGTACATGGCAGCAAATTTTTCAGTGACCAATATGGCTGTTGAATAATCGCTAAGCAGAGCAGGCTCAAAAGTCCGGCCCGCCGCCATCTTTAAATTCATCGTTTGCACATAATCGTCACCAACTTCAAAAAACTTTGTTTCTTTTTTTACCCCTTCTGCTTCTGCCACTTCCCGGCTGTAATCGAAACCAATGTGATTCTTGGATCCGGCGAGCGCCGTTACCTGTGGCAATTTCGCCATTTCATTTTTTAGCGCGGTATAAGCATTCTTATCCTTCACAGACACACCCATTGTATTGTGTATGTTAAAACCAAAGTCGAAGGTGTTTTGAAACGCCGCATTCTTTGCGAATGCAATGCCACCAATAACCGCAATTAGTGAGATGGATATTTGTAAACCCAGCATGATTCGTGAGAACAAATTCGAATCGCCAAATTTTACGCTTCCCCGAAAAATACTTGATGGGTTGTAGCGGCTAATATAAAATGCCGGGTATGCGCCAGCAAGCAACGTGGTAAAAACGAGCATACCTGCAAGAAAGAGCAGGAGGTTGCCATCCTTCAGATAATGTGCCTGCACGTCTACATAAACAAACATGTGGTTGAACATGGGTAACCAATAATGATTTAAAAGTGTCGACAACAATATGGCAACAAACACCATCGTGGAGCACTCAAGCAACATCTGGGTAATTAACTGATTCTGCGTGCTGCCCATCACCTTACGAATTCCGATTTCTTTCAACCGCCTGTTGGACCGGGCAACAGTTGTGTTGGAAAAATTGAGGCATGTACACAGCAGTATCAGCACTGCGGTAATAAAAGCTCCATACGCAGCCGCGTCCGATGGACGGTGAAACAGACCGTTTGACTGAACAACATCATAGAGCGAAGCGTTTTCCCGGACCGAAATGAATTTGAATCCGGATACCTTCCAGTCCTGCCTTGCATTGTTCTGCACAGGTAAGTATTTTTTCATGGCACTTGCAATCGCTGGCACGTCTGCGTTGTTGGGAATTTTAAAATAAGCGTCATCGAGTAGCAAGCTCCAGTCATTATCAGGAACCTTTGTTCCGCTTTGTTGCATCACATTATTGAGGCTGGTGATAAAATCAAATTGTAACGTTGAATTCATTGGCGGGTTCTTGAGCACACCTTTCACGGTCAGCGGAAACGCGAAAGTTTCTCCTGCATAAAACAGCAATGTTTTTCCAAGCGGATCGGTACTTCCAAAGTACTTTTGTGCCGTTTTTTGAGTGATGAGCACGGCACTCTGATCATTCAAATCATTGCTTCCTTCAGTAAGAGGAAAATTGAAC
>VBAU01000191.1 GCA_005883855.1 Bacteroidota bacterium | reverse complement strand
TTCTGACCTGTCGGTATAATACTCCAACTCATTATTTCCCCATCCCCCGCTTCCTGTTCCGGTTTCAAATGTCCATACTGCCGGGTCTAAACTTGTGCCATTAAATTCATCGCTCCATGCCAAAGAATATCCGGCGTAAGAGGTGGGCGCATCATAACCGGTGTCAGTGAACGACGCTTTTGAATCATCATTCCTGATTGTAGCAGTGCCGGTATTCTTAGCAATCGTCGCATTTGTCGGATTGGAGAGAACAACACTGAATTGATCATCCGCTTCTTCGATATCATCCGACACTACGGTCACAGAAATTTTCTTTGATGTTTCATTTGGCGCGAACGTGAGAGTTTGATTTGATATAGCCGTGTAATCCTGGTCATGCTTCGCCGAGCCATCCACAGTAGAGTATGCGACGGTAACAGTTTTGGATGATGCACGACTCAGGGTTACTTCAAATTGAAACGATGAGGTGCCTGCATTCCCTTCGAATATACTGACATCATCTATGCTAATGGCAGGGTCCGTTTGAGTCGACGCATCGCCCCCACTCGATTTGCTGCAACCCAGCATAACAAAAATAATCGCAGGAAATAGTGTCCTTAGTAACATAAAATCTGGCATGTAGAATTACAACAAATACGCGAAATGACAAAGGGTAATGATAGCTGTTGTAATTACAAATGTTCCGGATAATAGTTTTGGCAGCATCAGTAAAGGACCACTAACAAACAGGGGCAGCATAAAAAATGCTAATGAACGGTACATGACAAAGAGTTTAATTACTGAGCGCCGCAATGTAGAATGGAAATGGTTTCTGTTCGATAATGGAAATCAACCATGAACATGATATGGCATACTGAACCGATGGTAATTATTCACTTTAAAAAAAGAAAGTAGAGAGTCGCAAGAAAAGAGGAGTCGTTGAGCTGGTCGTTCTTGCCGCAATTTCCTTTTTAATCTGAATTTAATTTACCTTGCTGCTACACAATACTATTGTTCACTAAAACCACTCGTATGAGAAATCACAAATCCGCAGTTTGCATTTTGTCCATTGTGCTTCTATTACCGTTTATAACCACAGCACAGGGAACGCTAACCGGCACAGTCACCAGCGGCGGGAAGCCACTCGAAAATGCAAGTGTAACCTCATCCAAGGCTGGGGCCACGACTGACAAAGACGGAAAATACAGCTTACGACTTTCTGCTGGACCTCATTCCATAACTTTTTCCATTATCGGTTTTACCGTACAAACAATGTCAGTCAATATCGTCGATGGCCAAACGACAGTTCAGGACGTTGCGATGGAACCAGACGTCCTCAGATTGGAAACCATTCTCGTTGTTGGCACTCGTTCGCTTCCCCGGTCTGCGGTTGGAACCCCCCTACCAGTAGACAATGTGGATTTGCCAACCCTCAAAAGCACCGGACAAATTACGTTTGACAAAGCCCTTCAGTACAGAGTGCCGTCATTTAACACGGTTAACACACCAGTGAACGATGCCACTACCCTTTTGGATCCGTATGAGATCCGGAACCTTGGTCCTAGTCGAACGCTGGTATTAATAAATGGTAAAAGGAAAAATCTTAGCTCTTTGCTATATGTACAATTTTCCCCCGGGCGCGGCGAGACGGGGGCTGACTTATCCGGAATACCATTAGATGCCATAAAAAATGTGGAGATATTGCGTGATGGCGCCTCTGCACAATATGGGTCAGACGCGATAGCCGGCGTGATGAACATTACTTTAAAGGACAGGTATGACTATAGTCACGTCACCCTTTTTGGTGGAATCACTAATAAAGGTGATGGGGGGAATTATGGTTTGTCGCTAAATAGCGGAGCAAATATTGGAAGTAGGGGGTTCATCAATTATACAGTTGCACTGAGTCAGCAGGATAATGCCATTCGCTCGGGCATAATCGACATCCCGACGGAACTTGCGACGTTTGGTGGCGACGCCACAACTGACGATGCGATCAGGAGATATTTAGCCGTGTATCCCACGGGCAATAATGAAAACGGGACCGGTGAAACAACAGCAGGGAAATTTTTATTCAACCTTGGGGTGCCGGTCGGTGAGCGTGGGCTTTTCTACAGCAACGCTGCGTATGTATTCAAAAAAGTGCTCAGCAATGCAAACTTTCGCACACCTTATTGGCGAATCGATGAAGTTTTATTGCACGCCCCGGTGACCGGCGCGCCCGATTATACCGGTTCGAGTTATGGTGCCCCTGGCTCCCAACTTCAAAACGATTTCCAAGCAGACAAAGCAGCAGGAAAATACAAGGGGTACAATGGCTACGAGCCAACCTTTGATGGCGATTTGATTGATTACAATGCTACAGCCGGATTCAAAACGGAATTGAATGGTTGGAAGCAGGATATTAGTATCACAGTTGGCGGCAACCAACAACTTTACTCCGTTGTGAACACCGTCAACCGCACTTTGGTTAAAGCAAGTCCCACAGCGTTCAAACCTGGCGGCTATGGATTTTTTAATGTCATCGGAAATATAGATATCTCCAAGAGTATCACGGATAACTTTGCAGTCGGATTTGGAACAGAAATCAGAAAAGAAACCTATAAAATTATTGCGGGTGACACGGCCTCATATTCTGGAGAAGGCGCCAATTCATTCCCCGGCATCCGCCAGGAAAACTCGGGTACATTCAGCAGATACAACATGGGTGCTTATTTTGATGCGAGCGTTAACGTTACCAGCAACTGGCTGATCGACGGAACAGTAAGAGGAGAAAAGTATAGCGACTTCGGAAACGCATTTGTGTACAAGCTATCATCGCGAGTGAAAGTTGCTGGAGATAATTTTGTTCTTCGCGGTTCTGCTTCCACGGGTTTCCGGGCTCCCACCCTTCATCAGATCTACGATCAGTCCACTCAGGCTTCATTTGTTGCTGGCACGATCCAGCTTTCAGGTTTGTTTAACAACAATAGTAAGCAAGCCTTTTTAATGGGTATTCCCAAGCTGAAAGCGGAAAAATCCACAAACTTCACTTTCGGTGTCGGTGTCAAACCAGTGAGAAATCTCAGCATGACGCTAGATTATTATGACATTACCATCAAGGATAGAGTCGTGTACAGTTCTGCAATTTCATCGAGTGATAGCAGTACAACCTTGTACCATATATTACAGGATGCTGGCGTGGTACAAGCACAATTCTTTATCAACGGTATCAAAACGCACACAAGCGGACTTGATTTTGTCGGAAGCTACACGCACATTACTTTAGGTAAGGGTATGCTCGGAGTTAATTTCGCCGGCAATTATACCCTGACCAACGAAATCGTCGGATCGCCGAATGAACCAGCTGCAGTAAAGGAAGCTAACACCACTATATTGAGCACACAGATAAGATCATTGCTCACCAAGAGCCGGCCTAAATACAAAGCAGTACTCGGCTTTGATTATAAACTGGAAAAGTGGTTCTTTAATTTAACTAACACTCTTTTCGGTCCAACAGAATTTCAAGACCTTGACAATGGCGGCTCGATCATGGAACACATCAAACAGGAATTCAAGCCAGGTGTGGTGACGGATGTAAACGTTGGTTATGATTTTAGTAGCAAGATCAATGCAACAGTTACAGTGTGCAATGTGTTCAACGTATTGCCGAAATGGTCGTTAAAAGCGCTGGACAAAAATGGTGAAGCTTACCTGGCAGATGCAACACAGAAAAGTTTATTGGAGGGTTTTCTGGAGTTCAGTGGTCGTTATCGCATTCTCGCGTATAATGGATCACAGTTTAGCCAGCTTGGGGCCATTTTTCAGGCTACCGTAACCTTTAAGTTCTAAAGGCCAAAATAAGACTTACCACATTTTGAAAGGGACTGGTTTTTCGACGAAGCCAAAGTCCCCTCCTATTTTTGTTATCGAAAATTAATTGCAAAATCAATGGCAACCGGCATTTACGAAACAGAGGATTCTGTGACGAGATCTTTTGACCAGGATTTTATTCCCGAAGAGCTGCTGCAGGCGCAATGGGCAGAATTCATTGAGCTAAAAAAAATCATTACAGAAGCGACCGATTTCATTGCTGGATATTGGAATCGGCAGTGCCCGGGTGCCAAAGCATTTGTGCGGCGTACCGGAGATCTGGGAAATGGTTGGAAAATATGATGGCATTGATAACGCGTGGCCCTGCATTAATCTCTCAAGAAAGGTTATTGAGGATTTGAATATCGGGAACAAAGTTTCTGCGCAATTCCTGCAAGCGGATGCGATTACCTCCCTGAATAGAAAGTATGACCTGGTAATTACAACGTGGTTCACACCGGGGAATTTTTCCTCTGACGATTTTCCTTTTGAAAGTTACGACCCCTCGCACCAGCGACTCGATCTTTCCAAAAATCAGAAATTCGAAAAAATATTTTCATCGGCCTATCAATTACTGGCTCCAGACGGAGAGATCGTTTTAGGTTCGTGTTATATTGACAATGACAACACAAGAAAAAAGCAGGAAGCATTTTATAGAAAGCTTGGAATGAACGTAATTACGGATGCAGAAGACGAATTTACCGCGACGAAAGAAAGATTCTGGTCCCAACGATTTACAAAAGGGAAAATGCTCAACTATTTCTCTGATGTACCGTCTGAAAAAATTCTTTTTACCCCACTCGACACCTACAACTTCGCGATGCTAGTGAGAATAAAGAAATAGTCAGTTGTCCTGATGGCGTTCACGAATTTGAACCATTAAGAAGTTAAGAGACATTAAGGCTTAAACTCGCTAGTTTTTCTCTGGTTTTTTTACGTTAAAAATCCGATCCTATGAGGATTAAACCATCAAGAACTTAAGACACATTAACCCTTAACTTCCTTAATTTCTTAATGGTTTTATGGGGCGTAAACAAAACTATCGCCGTGACCAAGAAACAAGTAACTCAACTTTCATACGAAATCGCTGGCTGTGCCATCACAGTGCATAGGGCATTAGGCCCGGGTTTGTTGGAAAGTGTCTATCAAAAATGCCTTACCCACGAGTTGACAAAAAAGAGGATACGCGGTTGCACAGCAGTTAGCTGTTCCCGTTAACTATGATGGGCTTATAATTGATACAGAGTTACGCCTGGATATGTTGGTAAATGAGACCATCGTGGTTGAACTAAAAGCAATTGATAATATACTTCCTGTACATGAGGCACAGATTCTCACTTACATGAAATTGCTGGAAAAGCCACAGGGATTGGTAATCAATTTTTTTACGGAAAATATTACCAAAGCCTTAAAGCCTTTTGTAAATGAATATTTCAACGCTCTGCCAGACGAATAAAATCTTAATTGCCTTAATTTCTTAATCGTTCAATATGCAATTAACTTGCCCGACACCGAAATTTGATTTTGACATGATCACCCTGGGTCAAGGAATTACCTGGCCGGTGAACAACTCCCAAGAATCTGCTGATAAGAAAAGCCCCGACGAATCGGGGCTGAGTCTTAAACCGTCCTCATAGAAAATCGATTTAACTTCCCTTAGAGGGACTTACCTTTTTGCTACGTCAAACTTGCGGAAGATTGTTTTTACGGCGTTGTTAATTTCTTTACTGGTAAGATTGCGGCTATTCACTTCATCAGTGGTCCAACCTTGCCATACCACTTTGTCTGTACGCGTATCTGATACAGTAATGGTTACTGTTCCTTCTCTTACAGCTCTCGAATAATCATCGTATCCCATAAACTGAGAAGGATAATAGATGTTGTAAAAACGCCTGGAATAAGGATTGTAAAAGGTGCGGCTAAAAGGCTGTGAATACACAGGATCGCTTTCCCTGCGCGTGGATTTTTCCACTAAAACATCATAGTTTACCAATACATCCGGTCTCCTATTATCTAATCTCCAACCTTGTTTTTCCAGAGCTTTTGTAACTGACTCTTTAAATTTTTTCTCCATAAGATCGTTACTCTTATCGCGATCTTGCTGTCCGGAACCGTCTTTGTCAACCCAGGAAAATGTTCTGTATTTGCTGAAATCAACGGTATCGTCTTTTTCAACATGAACAGGAGCTGAACAACCAACAATCATTAACGCTGCTACGGCAATAGATCCAAATAGTTTCCACGTCATGGCTTTCATAAGTTGCTTTTTTTGTGATTCAATTGTTATCACTATATTAAACGTCAAAAATGATGCAACGCTTACTAAAGGTTTGTGAAAATTAAAAACAAGCGCCGGGCCCCTTCCGATCCCGACTGTCCGTCGGGGCCACCCCGCACACAAACCTCGCCTGTCGCGAGTTTCGTAGATCATTTAGTTGATGAAAAAATTGAAACTGTCGAGATTGGAGTTTAACGAATTCTAAGGTAACCCGGCGTTGCAATCGTGGCGAAATCGACCTCTGTGTTCCTCCGTGCACTCTGTCCCTCTGTGGTTAATTTTACCACGGAGACACGCAGGGCACAAAGACTCACGGAGTGTGACTACTTTTTCTTCGAGAATATCAGGGAAGACCGACTTCAAAATGTCTCTCCGGAATTTGAACGTCGAGGAATCCTTTTTTTATGAGACGTTGCTGAAAATCCTGTTGAACGGGATAGTCCCCATGAACGAGAAATAAAGTTTTCACCTGCCGGGAATCCTGGCAAGCCAGCCATTGGCTGAGGTCTTCATAGTCTCCATGCGCACTCATGCTCCGTATGGAGCCTACGTCTGCATGCACTTCGTGACGAACGCCGAATATTCCTACTTCTTTCGCTCCCGCCATTAGTCGTCCTCCGAGGGAATCCGGTTCACAATAGCCAGTTAGCAAAATCGAATTATGACTGTTTTCAATATTATTGCTGATATGATGCTTTACCCTTCCCGCATCTGCCATGCCGCTCGCTGAAATAATCACGCATGGCTCATTACGGAAATTCAGCAGCTTCGATTGCTCAACTGTTTTCACGTATTTCAATCCCTTGAACATGAACGGATCGTTGTCTGTCTCTAGAATTTTTTGAATAGTTCTGTTAAAGTATTGCGGATACCTTTTCACAAGATTGGTCGCCTGTATGCTCAGTGGACTGTCCAGGAAATAATCCAGGTCAGGCAACCGCTTTTCAAGTTCCAGTTGATTGAGGACATATAATATTTCCTGCGTTCTTCCTACGCTGAATGCCGGGATGATCAATTTTCCCTTTTTTTCAAGACATGTCTTCTGGATCCATTGTAACAACATGTCGGGAGTGGTAACAGTTAGGTCATGCAAACTGTTTCCATAAGTGGACTCAAGTAAGATATATTCTGCCTGCGAAAATTCCTCAGGTGATTTTAGGATCATATCGCGGTATCGACCCACATCGCCGCTAAATGTGATACGACGGTCTTTGCCATCTTCGTTAATCTTTAGGTGAACGCACGCGCTGCCGATAATGTGCCCGGCATCGGTGAACATGGCCTGCACCCCATCAATCACGTCAAACCAGGAGCCGTACTCGACAGAAACAAAATGATCAAATGCTTGTTCTGCATCAACTCTCGTATACAAAGGCCGCAAGTATGGCTGACCGCTTGCTGCCCGCTTCTTATTCTCATACTTGACATCGTCTTCCTGGATTTCCGCGGAATCAGGCAACAAAACCTTGGTGAGTTCATTAGTCGCGGGTGTACAAAATATTCTTCCTGAAAATCCTTCTTTAACGAGTTTAGGGATGAGGCCGCAGTGGTCGATGTGCGCATGAGACAGTACCATCACATCGACAGAAGACGCGTCAAAACCAAACTCACGATTCAGCACATCAGTCTCCCCTCCCATGCCCTGGAACATGCCGCAATCCAATAAAATTCTTTTCCCATTCTTTAGAGTAACCAAATGCTTGGAACCCGTTACTGTGCGTGCTGCACCGTGAAATGCAATTTTCATAATGCCCCGTTTTTGAGTTTTGATTCCCGATAGCTATCGGGACCACTTTTCACTTTAAATGACCACGTAACAAGAAATTCGGCAACAACCGCGCCGTCACTATTCTTGCCGACTGATTTTGCTTTTACTGTTTGCGCCTCACCGGTGCTAATTGCGCGCTCAATGGTGTCTCGAATGAGAACGCCATCCTCACAAGTGAAGGTAGTGCGACCAATCGCCTTTTTAAAATATTCTGATTCCACTTTTACTACTAACATGGAAACAGGTGGATTTCTTTTATATAAATGTACAAGACACAAGGCACCGGTACTCATTTCCGCAGCCATGCTAAGGCAAGCAAAGTATGTTGATCGAAAAGGGTTTTTAACCAGGCATGAATTTTCGGTTACATCCCTTATGCGAACTCCGGAAAAAAAAGCATTCGGTAAATTGAAGATTAAAAACATCCTGGATTTGAAAGGATGCTTCAGCGATTTGATCAGTGCTGAAGTATTTTGGTTCATCTATTGCTCTTTGTATTGTTTCGGATCAAGCGCTAACGGGCTCCAGTCAGTCAAAAACTCGATGACCTTATCACGATCATAACTTTTTTTACCGTCTTCAAGATACCAGGAGTTTTGCGTTTCAATCAGCTTACCATCTGCATTCAGCACAAGAAAAACCGGAAAGCCAAAACGCTGCGGATAATCATATTTAGCCAACAACTTTGCATTATAATTCTCCTTGCTGTAATTCATGTGGTAGATGACATAGTCGGCCTTGACAATGGAATCGAATCTTTGGATCGTTCGCGATGAAATCATGAAATCTTGCACACCAGATACACCAGTTACCGCCAATTTGCACAAGAACATGCTTGTGTTGGTCTCTCGCTTCCTTTGTTGCCTTGGCAATTTCTTGCTCTGCTTTTTCTTCCGGTTTGTAAAGTTGGAACTTTGTTAAGTCCTGAGAAAATACAGCGGTGCTTACCGTCAATGTTCCGAATAATAATATGATGTTTTTCATGGTGATAATATTAAGTGCGTGTTCCTTACGATGATGTTCGACAACTCGCTGACTGTTCGTCAATGCGGTACGTGCAGCCTGTAGCGCTAGAGCACCCCAATCTGATTCCGTATCAGCATTTCAAAATTATCTGGTTTCCTGATCAAAGAAGCTTTTCCACCTTTCACCAAAACTTCAGCCGGCTTATAACGGGAATTGTAATGTGAAGACATTTCAAAACCATAAGCGCCGGCATTGTAAAACACCAGGTAGTCTCCTTCGCTTACATCATGTAGCAAACGGTCCGAAGCGAACGTGTCCGTTTCGCAGATGTAACCTGTCACTGTATACACCTTT
>VBAU01000190.1 GCA_005883855.1 Bacteroidota bacterium | reverse complement strand
AACCGGTCTTTTTTCACCGTCCTTCCAAAAATAAAATATTCGGATTTCCACCTTGGCAGGAGTATCAGGTGTTTGAATGACATCCGCGTATTTTACTTTTCGCTGGAGTATCCAATTCTCGGGATCTTTGATCCGTTTGAGATCGGCGGGGGTTATATCAATAATCACTCCTTGCCCGGCAAAAGAGAATAAAGGTTTTAAAACATAGTTTTCAATATCGGCCGGCGGTTGTATGATATCATGTAAAAAATAAGTTTCCGGAACATAAGGATGATGAATAAAGGGAAGAGTGTGTTTGCTGATCCGGTAAAACCAATTCGGATGGGGTATCCATTCTACGTCAAGATCCTCCAACAGTATTTTACCTTTTTGCCGCACCTCTGCCGATTGTTGCTGCAGATCATCAAAGATGAGCCGGTTGTAGATTCTTTTAACTTGTGTTTTCTTACCATTATTAATATAGTAGAGCTTGTTGCCCTCCTTGATCAATTCTGTCAGGCAAACCATTTTGATTCCGAGATAGTCTTCAGTAGCAAAAAAATCAATCCTGGTTTTTTGCTGTTGGGGAAAAACCTCAAGCAGGATTACATTTTCCGGGTCATCATTTTTTATTACAATTTCTTTCAGTAACTGCAGATAGGTTTCTTTTGTGTAGCCATGCAAATAGCAATCAAAATAGTCGGGAACGTGAAAATATTTTTTTGAGATCTCAGGATATAACACCTCGTAAGCGAATATGGTCGGGAAGCCCTGCATCTCGATCAGCTGTGGCTCGTACCTGCCTTCGTCATTGATGCAAACGCCAAAGTCAAATGCGATAAAATGGGAGTGATCATTTTCATTCGGCACGCTAAGACCCGGCGGTACTGCATCTTTTGAGTATTCTTTAAAGCGCGGATCAACGATCATATCAATGATCTTCTCGCAGGTGTCCAGGATTTTCTTTTTAAACGCCTGGTCGATAAACACAGGAGTTTCCGCCACGCGAAAATCCAACTGCCCGGGATAAACATTGCTAAGCTCATTCAAAAATGCCTGGTATTTTTCTTGGGTGAAATTTTCGTTGAACGCCTTTCTTAACGCCGGGATCATAGATTTAAATAATGAGGGAAGGTAAAGATAAAACGGGATGGATCTCATGCAAATGCGGAAAGAAACCTTGGAGACACAAAGCCCTCTGTGTTCCTCTGTATCTTCTCTGTGCTTCGGTGGTTATTTTTTTTAGGACTGAGACACGGAGTACACAGAGGGACACGGAGAAAGTTAATTCAAGACAATGATAATACAAAAGCTGGCTAGACAATCATCATTATTCTTCAAGATTGGCATCCGCCACCGTGCTTGCCAATGAACAAGTCTAAACCAGTTCACCATGCAATTGTTCGACGGCCTGGTTTAGGAAATTAGGAAGGACGTGAGAGTAGGTCCATACAATTTTATCGGGATCGTTGAGATGTTCCAGCATGTTTTTCCATTTTGCTTCGCCGTAATTTTCAATGATCGTTTTCTTTTTGTCTTCGCGGTGCAGGTACATGGTCATGCCTGCGGCATCGGCTTCGGGATGAAACTGTGTGCCGATCATGTAGTCGTTAAATCGCATTCCCATTAACGCCCGTTCATACGGCACGTGTGGACGTTCTTTTTCGATGCAAAGAATTTTTGCTCCCATTTTTTCAATCACCGAATAGTTTGGTTGGATCACCTGGAAGTCGCGACTGTCAACCGCATAAAAGGGATCACGAAGGCCAGCAAGCACGGGCTCGTCGAAACCATCTTCGAGCATATGCACGGGAAAAATTCCGAACGCTGTTGACCGGCGTTTGGTGACGATGCCTACATTGTAATATCGCGCAGATAATTGAAATGAATGACAAATGAAGAAAACAAATTTCTTTTGAAGATTGTCCGGATTCATGTTCCACCGCTCTACTTCATTCAGCCAGCCAAAGTATTTTTTCTCCCAATCAGTGTAGCGGCTTTCCAGCGGACTTCCAGGGCCACCGCTTGAAATGAAAACATCATAACTCATATCGGGTACTTCATTCCGCAGCCGCACTTCAAACTCGTCCAACTGCACGTCTATATTATTATCCTCTCCAAACTCACGCAAAATATTTCGCAGGCCGCGCATGCCTTCATTGGGTGCGCCTTCATAAAGGTCGAGGACCGCGACTTTTAGCTTCTTGTCAGTTTCCATAGCGACAAACATAATAATTTTTTGACACACAAATTTGACGCCTAATTCACCATTTTTTCAACAATTGTGGATAGTTGAATGTCCCATGAGGCTCTTCGGTTGATTATCGAAACGAGAGAAGTGTATAGCCACGAAGACGCCAAGACGCTAAGAGGTTGACTTACGAAGATTATGGGCCCTTCGTGGCATCCTTTTTTTGTCTCGCCCACAGTTAACTCGAACGCATTTTTAGGACGTTCATTTCCTCGGAGGCAATTATTAGCGCTCAGTAGTGAGCTTTACTTTCTCTCATAAACTTTTTCTCCCCCAACAAATGTCTTTAGGACTTTTACCTGCAACAATTTTTCAGGAGCCTCTTTCATCAGATCGGAATCAAGAATTACAAAGTCGGCGAGCTTTCCTTTTTCCAACGATCCTTTTTCGGTTTCTTCGAAATTTGCCTTTGCTGCCCAGATCGTCATGCCACGAAGAGCTTGTTCTCTTGTTAAAGCATTTTCCATTTGAAACCCATTTGCCGGCCACCCTTTTGCATCTTTGCGCGCGACAGCCGCATAAAAGGTTTTGAACGGAGAAATATCTTCTACGGGAAAATCGGTGCCAAGAGGTATCCAAGCGTTTTGATCGAGAAGTTGTTTATAAGCATAAGCGCCTTTCGCTCTCACAGGTCCCAGCCGATCACCTGCCCAATACATATCACTTGTCGCGTGAGTCGGTTGTACGGAGGGAATAATATTGTAATCACCAAATATCTTAAAATCATTTTCGTTAACCACCTGTGCATGTTCAATTCTCCAGCGCAGATCATTTTTGCCGTTTAGATATTTGCCATAAATCCTGAGCATTGTCCGGTTGCCGCTGTCGCCGATCGCGTGTGTACACATTTGCCAGCCGTGATCAAAAATAATTTTCGCTACCGAATCAAAATGCTGCTGGCTGCTCAATAAAAATCCCGACCATCCCGGTTTATCCGAATAAGGCTCCAGCAGACAAGCACCTCTGGAACCAAGCGCACCATCTGCGTAAACCTTAAAAGCGCAAACGTGCAGACGATCTGTTTTTATTTTGCCTTTCGAGAAAGCAAAATCAAAATTTCTTTTTGCATCACTCAACATCACATACATTCTCATTTTCAGATCACCGGCTTTTTGCAGGCTGTCGATAAATAGAATAGCCTGGTAATCGAGGCCACAATCATCAACTGTGGTTAACCCTACCGCAAAACAATTTTTCTGGGCGTCGATCAATGCTTCTTTCGCTTGCGCAACAGTGGGCGCAGGAATCTTTGATGAAACCAGGTGCACTGCGTTATCCACTAAAATGCCGGTTAGCTTGTTGTTCTTGACTTCAACTTCTCCACCATTCAGTTTATCGCCGGCTTTCACGCCCGCGAGGTCCAATGCTTTTTGATTCGCTATCGCCGCGTGTCCATCTACACGTGTGAGTAACACGGGACGATCAGGAAATAATTCATTCAATTTATCATTGGTGGGGAATTCTTTTACTGGCCAATCGTTTTGATCCCATCCTCGCCCTAACAACCAACCATCTGGATTGTCCTTAGCGAATTGTTTTGTTCTTTCTATCACTTCGTCCCAACTGTTAGTGCCTACAAGATCCACTCTTTGCAAACTGGTCCCGTAGCTCAGGAAGTGTGCATGCGCATCGATAAAACCAGGGTAAACAAATTTTCCATGGACATCAAGATTTTCCTTTGCCTCATATTTGTTCTGCAGGTCCGCTGTTTTTCCAACCTCTACAATTTTCCCATCCCTTACGGCCACCCCCTGGGCAGTAGAGAATAAAGAATCAGCGGTATAAATTGTGGCATTATAAACAAGAAGATCAACCTTTGTTTTTTGAGAGCAGGAAGTGCAGGTGTAAAACACAAGAAC
>VBAU01000189.1 GCA_005883855.1 Bacteroidota bacterium | reverse complement strand
AAATCGGAAATCACGACCACCACTAAGTAGATTAAAACTATGAGAACTCAAAGCTAATTAAACTACGTGCGCTATGAAGGTTATTCAACAATTCTATGGGTTATGCTGTACCTTAATTTACATTACCATTTCGTTGACCCGCCTTTTGCATCCACTACTGCTTGAAGCCGTTCCGGCATGCTTTCAATCAGGTAGTTGAATTGATCGTTATCAAAACTGTCCCAAATATGATTGACGGCCAATTGAAGCTCACTTTCGGAAGTGATATGGGAGTACTCAGTTGTAATGATATGTTTGATGAGGTGCCAGATATTTTCGATGGGGTTTAGATCTGGAGAATTGGGAGGATGCTGCTAGTATTCCATGCTGAGAGATTGACGAACAACAATTGGATCGACGTCGCAAAATGACTCAAGCCAAAAGTCTTGAAGTGGTCCGAGTAAGATTTGATCACGGTAAACTGTAGAATTGACATGTTCATTGGTACCTAAGTCAAAAAAATGACGCGGACCAATTTGACCCTAACGAAATGCTCCCCAAAACATAACTCCATTTGTTTGCCGCTTCTGATGATCAATACAATCTTTATGAAACTCCTCATCAGCAGTACGCCATACCAAGTCTTGTGTTTGACGGGTACCATACAATTTGATGCTCATTTCGTTTGTCCAAATATGACGCTTCCAAAACTCCACCGGAAGATGAACCCAACGCTTTGCAAATTCCAAGCGACGCTTCATATCAACTTTTTTCAGAAGCGGACATCGTCGGACTACATGAAAGTGTAATCCATGTGAATGTAAGGCATGATGCAGAGTTCGAAAGGAGACTTTAAGATTGAGGAGGTTAATAATGACGGTGAGGGATTGACGACGTGTTTTCTTATCGGTTTTGATGTGTCGCACGATTTGTCGGAGTGTCGTTTCATCAAGGAGTTTAGGACGACCAGGTCGAGGCTTCGTTTCACTGGTACCGCGTGTTTTGATATCGTAGACGGTGGTTTTAGGAATGTTCGTGATGTTGGTAATTTCACTCAATGAGTGCCGCTTCCCTTCCCACAAGCCGAGTACCTTCCCACGCTCAGCGAGAGACCACTCATGGGTCTTGATAGGTGGCATACGTACCGTGCCATCGATTCAACAACAATCGCTGACTAAATACCGTGTTTGCATGGAATTCTTCAATGGAAAGGTAACGCGTCTAATTTAACGGCGTTCAAAAGCGGTCTAAGTGTTCGGATATTTTTGTCCGCCGGCTGTAGAACATTCGTGAAATCCCATGGGTTTTAGAACAGGCCGCGCCAAAGGCGCGGCGTGAAAATTCCATCCTTATGTAAGCATCGATCAGCTCGACGCGTCGGACCACCGTCACCATTTACCAACTCCAACCACAATATAAAGCTGCGAAGGCGACAGCGCTATGTCTACACCCAATCAAAAGTCAATTAAATCATTCTTCCAAGCACCAAAGCATTCTAGATCAAGTCTAGAATCTGAAGAAGTTCAAGATACAACCAACAATAGTAGACCTTTTAAATTTGCTAGAGTATCTACTCCAACCCTCAATAATATGGATCAAGATGACTTTGACATCGATGAAGACTCAGATGACATTAACGATAATGATATTCAGCTTGTTTCAGTCAGTTTCAGCGATAAAGAGGACAGTCCACAGCCATTTCAAAATCCAAAGAGTCAACGAGTCTTTCTTTGGAAAGATGAATATCAAGAACTTTTCAAATGGCTCAAATATGATCCTGCAAGGAACAAAGCATGGTGTTCTTATAGCTCATGTCAAATGTATACAATTTGTCTATAATAATCACTAATAAAAGATCTTGGGGTAGAACACAGATGGCACGACGATTGTTTGAGCAACATGAACAGACTCAAAAGCACAAAAATCATGGACGAAGACCAGGACAAACAGCTGTAACAAAATATGCAACTGAGAAACCTGTTATTGAATATTCACATCTCTCAATTTCACTAAGAATTCAAACTGCTTGGTGGTTAGCAAAAGAAAATGTTGCAATTGAGAAATTTAGTTCTTTGGTGAAGTCCAAGCTTGCTACTCATAAGTATTATTCCCTTATTCTAAACTATATGTGCTTTGAACAATAAAAACTAATGTCAAAATAGATTACGTCCTCAAAGCTATATGGAAAAGAACGCTGGTTGGGATATTGTTCAGATTATTGGAAAGTATTTCAATCAATTGGTACGAGAACGTATAGCAGCGTCACCATTTTTTGGTCTAATGGTGGATGAAACTACTGATATTTCGACTACTACTCAACTCATTATCTATCTCAAGTATTTGGTGAAGTCAGACGATAATGAAAATGGTCCAGGAGAATATGAACCACAAGTCATGTATTTGGACTTGGTTAGTCCAGAAAGTGGAAGTGCAATTCATATCAAGGTATTATTTGCATAATCTAACGTCACTAATACAATAGGTTGCAATTGACAAAGTTTTGCAAGCGTACAAATTGGAACCATGCTTTCTAGTTGGCCTTGGAGTAGATGGATGTTCAACAATGTTGGGTGATAAAAAAGGACTTGCAAGGAGATTAAAAGAAACCAGTCCTAATCTTGTTTCTTTTCATTGTCCTGCACATAGATTTCAACTTGGGATTCGAGATATCTCCAAAGATGTACAAATTCTCTTTGATTGACGAAGTTAATTATAGAATGAACTAGTCGACAAAGTTGAGAATATCATTAAAGATGTTCATGCGTTTTATAATAAATCAGCAAAGAGACAACGTCGTCTTAAAGAATTGGCACAGAAACCACAAACAACAACTGTAGAAGATACAGCGATTAATACACTCGAAAAAACTGTGGAGAAGACTTTAGAAAAAGGTATGTATATCTTGACTCTTCTTCTGAACTATTTATCTAATTCAATTAAGCCAAAAAAGAGATAGTAGAGGTTCCAACTTTGAAAAAGTGGAATACAACAAGATGGTTAGGACGTGCCAGGTGTTTGACAGCTTTATGTGAGGCATATTTATTTATTTTGAATCATTTGGATGATGAGATTAAAACAGGAACGGATAAAAAGGTTGGTGTCTCAATGAAACTATTATCACTAATATTGAAATAGTTACAAGCGAAAGCCCAAGATTTGTATGAAAGGATGACTGATTACGATACACTTGTCTTTACATTCCTCTGGTGTGATTTGGCTCAAGAATTGTCAAGAATACACAAGGTCGTTCAACGTAACAATTTGCAAATTTCAGATGTTGGTCGGTCTATAACCTTACTCTGCATTCGTTTAAAGGATGAATATCCTTTAGACTCTGAAATCCCAAAAAGCTTACCTTGGATCTATGGTCATGCTTCTTACATTATGCAACAATTTTGGGATAAAGATTATTTAACAGGTATATTTAATGAAATTTTAAATATACTAACAAAGCTTTAGAACTAAATATGTTGGAATCAGAATTGCAACGATCTCCATCACCAGAACTTCAACCAGAAACTTCACTCCAACAACCTGAAATTGTATCAGCTCAATCTGAATCAACTGTAAACCAAACATCTGGACGTCGAAGCACTCGTGGCAAAGATGTTTCTTCTTCTTATTCTAGTTTGATTCCCAAATCAAGAGACAGAACTGCAACAGCAATTGTTTCAAATGAACCTGTTATTATAAAATCTGATACTGTATGACTTCCATCTTCTGATATTTTATTAACAGCTTTTAGTTCATTGTCTATTGGAAACGCCATGAAATCCGAGGACAACGAACATATATGAAACCTTGGATGGAAATTACTCAATATGCAAATAACTTGGTGGATCAATTGAAAAAAAGATTTCCTTCTACGCCATTTCTTAATGCATTGAAAATATTGGACCCGAGAGAGTGGAAAAACCATTGTGAAACATATATACATGGAGGTATCATTATTTTAACTGAGTCTGGACTAATATTCATAGGAATTGGAATAAAATTGAAACCAGAGTTTCTTCAAACTTTGAAAGAACTTGAAAAGCAGTTTGCACCTCTCATTTCAAATACTACGATTGGATCAGAATTTGTTGACTTTCTTAACGAACGTTATAAAGATGTGAGGGATATGAATGAAAGTCAGTTCGTAAAGTACATTTTGAATGTGAGATCTGATATATATCCAAACTTTATAAAGTTTCCCCATTATTATAAGGGCTAACTTGTACAGACTTTGTCAGATTCTTTCAGTACTTCCAGGTTCCAGTGTTGACTGTGAAAGAGGATTTTCTAATCTGAATCGTATCAAAGGTCAGGATCGTAATAGTCTTGGAAATGATCATCTAAGACATTTAATGCGTATCTCATCTTTTGATATATCGGATCAAGAGTTAAATGCGATTCATATGGGAACACTTGTAGAGAATTGGAAAAGAAATAAGGACAGAAGATTGAATCATGAAAGAGAAGATGTTCCATTGAATTTGTGAGTTGTAATTTGAGTATTTTTCAGTGTTTTGTAGCTCTCCCCTCCTTATAAAATATTATTATATGTGTTCTAAAAAGTTTGTCTGTTCTAGAACATTTCAGAAATTCTTAGAAACGTTTCTAGAAACT
>VBAU01000188.1:3819-7504 GCA_005883855.1 Bacteroidota bacterium | reverse complement strand
GCTAAGCAATTTTTTGAGCACGTTTCAGCCGAAGAAAAATCCAAATGACGAAAGCGATGCTGAACGTTTGATGCGGGCATTTGTCGGCAAGCTGGAGGAATCGGGCGGTCTTGAAGACGGCGTCGATGTAGCCGATTCATATGCGAGCATCGCGGAGACCATCAAACCTCTTGCAGAAAAAATGCTCTTGAATGTAAAAGCAAATTACGACCGCAATCTTGTCACAAATAATAAAAGAGGCGTGGTGATCTACAATTTACTGTACAAACTTTTTCTTTCAGCCGATACAAATAATCATATTGATCTTTCAAAAGAATTTGGCATACCACCGGTATACGGAGTTCCTTTTCGCGCCCTGACAAATGATAGCAGCGGCAGGGTGGTGATGGAAGTCTTTTTCTACGGTGATAAGGACGGCAAAACAATTTTCCAGGGGTTCAAAAGAATGTTTGATCCTAAAGTATGGAAAACAACCACCACGAAATATTGGATTGATATCAGCTCGATAAAAGGTAAGCCGGTGTCTGTTTACGCTAATCTACCGTTGCCAGAGGAGGACGACCAGGACAAGACGGCGCAGGATGCGATGGATTCATTTTTGTTAAAGAACAATTTGTACCCGACGGTGGTAATACACCGTGGGCACAGCTATAATGCTCCTTACACTATCGACAGAATACTGCCGTCAGCAAAGATCGTCTTCATGGGATCGTGTGGAGGTTATTATTTGATACACGACATTCTGAAACATTCTCCCGACGCACACATTATCACTTCCAAGCAAATCGGTAAAACAGCGGTGAACCAACCTTTCTTCAATTTGTTAATGGAAAAAATAAGAATGGGAAACAACATCGACTGGATCCCTTTCTGGGAGGAGTTAGAAAAGAAGATAAAAGTGGAAGGATTTGAAGATTATATTCCTCCTTACAAAAACCTTGGCGCCATTTTCATCAAGGCGTACAAGATTGCAATGGGGGATGAAGATTAGTTACTGGTTGCTTGTTACTGGTTACTGGTTGCTGGTTTCATGGCTTGTCGTAAGATGATTAAATTTGTAGTTTCCATTAGCAGTAACAAGGCAAGTAACCAGTAACGAGTATGGCCAACCCGGCATTAAAAAAAATATTTGATTTTGACAACCTCCGTAGGGTGTTTCGTTTTGCTGCACCCTACAAGAAGCGATTTTACCATTCAATTGCTCTTGCTGTTTTCCTGGCTATCATTACTCCGGTTCGTCCTTACCTGATAAAAATCACGGTGGATAAATTTATTGCTGATAAAATGCTCGATTGGGTGATCTGGATAACAGTCATTCAAATCGGTTTATTAATCATCGAGAGCGGTTTTCGATTTTATTTTTCTTATGTCACTGCGTGGCTTGGGCAGACGGTTGTGCGGGATATGCGCATCAAAGTATATGAAAAGGTAGTGGGCTTGAATCTACGGCAATTTGATCAAACGCCGATCGGCACGCTTACCACCAGGACGATTAATGATATCGAAGCAATCAACGATATTTTTTCTGACGGTCTTGTTCCCATCATTGCGGATATGCTTTCGATCATTTCCATTTTGTGTTTTATGTTTTTTGTTGACTGGCGATTAACGCTGGTTTGCCTGGCGCCGTTTTCCATTTTATTAGTCGCTACCTATTACTTTAAAGAAACTGTAAACAAATCTTTTATTAAGGTTCGAAATGCGGTTGCGCAGTTAAATGCATTTGTACAGGAACATATCACGGGCATGCAGGTTGTGCAGGCCTTTGCTGCCGAGGACAGGGAATTCGACAAATTCAAAAAGATCAACAAAGAACATCGCAATGCCAACATCAACGCGATTTTTGCTTATTCCGTGTTTTTCCCCGTTGTGGAAATTGTCCTGGCTCTCTCCACGGGTTTGTTGGTTTGGTGGATCGCGGGAAGAGCTGGCGCTTCAGCCACGGAGGCCCAGGAACTTGGTGGCAAAATGATGATGTTTTACCTGTGCCTGAATTTATTGTTTCGCCCGTTGCGTGTTATTGCGGATAAGTTCAATGTACTTCAAATGGGCGTCATCGCCAGCGAACGAGTATTCAAAGTTCTGGACAACAATGATTACTTGCCTCCGTCTCCGAAAGGTGCGTATGCACCAGTGCACGTCAACGGAAAAATAGAGTTCAAAAATGTTTGGTTCGGATACAATGCCGATCAGAATGTCTTGACTGACGTTTCATTCGGGGTAAATCCTGGGGAAACAGTCGCCATTGTTGGTCATACGGGAAGTGGCAAAACAACCATTATCAGTTTGCTCAATCGCGTGTATCAAATTCAAAGAGGAACCATCAGCATTGACGATGTCAGGATCGAAGATTATGAACTTCAAACGCTGCGCAAAAATATTGGAGTGGTGTTGCAGGACGTTTTTCTTTTTTCAGGATCTGTGATTGATAACATCACCCTTCGAAATCCGGACATTCCAAAAGAGAAAGTAATTGAGGCGGCTAAGATGATCGACGTCCACGATTTTATCATGCGCCTGCCTGGTGATTACGACTACAACGTAATGGAAAGAGGCGCCACACTATCACTTGGTCAGCGGCAACTTCTATCATTCATCCGTGCTATCCTTTATAATCCTTCGATTCTCATTCTGGATGAGGCAACGTCATCCGTGGATACAGAAAGCGAGATGCTCATTCAGAAAGCTATCGATAAATTAATTACGGGAAGAACTTCAATTGTGATCGCCCACCGCCTGTCAACCATTCGCAAGGCGGATAAGATCATTGTACTCGATAAAGGAGAAATAAAAGAAAT
Source organism: Bacteroidota bacterium (assembly GCA_005883855.1). GTDB lineage: Bacteria > Bacteroidota > Bacteroidia > Chitinophagales > Chitinophagaceae > VBAU01. Next base: position 4,706 of record VBAU01000188.1, on the reverse strand, counting down.
GGGCACTCATGAAGAACTACTTTCACTCGAAGGCTATTATTATAAATTGTATCAGCTGCAGTTTGACAAAAAAACTAAGGTGGCCTGAGTGCAGGAATTAGGTATTAGGAACTGCTTATATCGTGACCGAAGTTGATGAAAAATGACCATCACAAATTCCAAATCCCGAATTCCAAATTCCTTGTTTTAAAAACGGTTTTTCACCCTCCGACCCCTATCTTTGCGGCAAATTTCAAAGGGTATGACCGTTGGACGTATCAAATGCTTATTGGTGTTGATTTTCAGCTTGTTTTCGCGCTTAATTTTTGCCCAGGGAGAGCCCAGCACGCAATCAGAGCCTCCAAAATCGTTTGATGCGGATGAGGTTATTTTCGGTCACGTTCTAGATGCCCATGAGTTTCATTTTTTTTCCTACCGTGACGGAAACGGCAAGGAGCTCCAGGCCATTATTCCCTTACCCGTGATATTGTATTCTCCTCAAAGAGGCTTTTCGGTTTTCATGTCTTCCAAATTCCGCGATGGAGAAGAAAACTACAAGGGATATTCGCTGATCACCGTAGGAAAACTGAAACATCTTGGTGAAAAGTATCATGCGGGACAGATCGTAGCTGTAGGGAATGATGGCAACATTGATGAATCTGTAAAAGTGTATGATCTTTCACTCACCCGCAATGTAGTGCAAATGATCATCGCATTGGCATTGCTGGTTTGGGTCATGATAAGCATTGCAAAAAAATATCAAAGAGGAGAAGGCGTCCATTCTGCGCCCAAAGGTTCTCAAAGTTTACTTGAGCCCGTGATAATTTTTATCAAAGACGAAGTTGCAAAACCTAATCTCGGTCGCAGGTATCAGAAATATCTTCCTTACCTGCTGACCGTATTCTTTT